>JAHZJL010000031.1 GCA_022600935.1 Gammaproteobacteria bacterium | reverse complement strand
CATACATCGAACCAGTCAGCGCTGAAATCAACGCCAAATTGCAATCAACCTGGCCAGGACCCGTCACCTGGTTGCTGCCAGCCAAACAACAAACCCCAAATTGGTTAACCGGCACACATACCACTCTGGCTTGCCGTGTCAGCGACCACCCTCTGGTCAAACAATTGTGTTCGGCATTTAACGGCGCACTGGTTTCTACCAGTGCCAATATCGCATCACAGAAACCTTGCAAATCAGCAATCCAGGTCAGAAAGCAGTTTAAACAGCAGCGTCAGCTAATGATTATTCCCGGTCATCTGGGAGACTTGAAGCAACCAACCCGGATTTTCAATGCCTTGAACGATACCCAGATACGCTGATCAACATCAATGCAACTAATTCGCTGCAACAGTACGATCTGATGCCCAGTGTCTGAGAGCGATAATTTTTTCTGACATCACCACAGACAGAGGGCGGGTGTTTGTTAATTCATGAATTAATTGCTGCTGGGTTAATTCAGATTGTTCGGCATATGCTGCATACAGCCCGGAAACAATAGCCTGCTCAATCTCCGCACCGGAAAAACCATCACAATGACTGGATAACAGTTGCACATCAAATTCTGAAAGATCGATATTTCTCTTTTTCAAGTGAATATCCAGAATGTTGCAACGTGACTCGTGGTCTGGTAGATCGACAAAAAAGATTTCATCCAGACGCCCCTTGCGCAACAGCTCCGGAGGTAATGATTCGATATCATTGGCAGTTGCCACAATAAACACGCGTTTGGTGTTTTCCGCCATCCAGGTCAGAAATGTCCCCAGCACCCGGCCCGAAGTACCACCATCTGTTTCATTCGCTCCAATGCCTTTTTCGATTTCATCAATCCATAGAACACAAGGCTCCATCACTTCAGCTGTGGCCAGAGATTCACGTATATTACGTTCAGTTTCACCATGAAAGCGGTTATACAAGCGGCCGAAGTCCAGCCTTAGCAATGGAAGCTGCCACACACCGGCCACGGTTTTTGCAGCCAGGCTTTTCCCACAACCCTGTACACCGAGCAACAAAATTCCTTTTGGTGCATCCAGTTTGGGGACATCCTGATCACCAAGAAAAAAATTTCTGCGGATTTGCAACCACTGTTTGAGCTTCTGTAATCCTCCAATATCGGCAAAACCGGCTGTTTCATACTCAAACGACAACACACCACCTTTGCTCAGCAAATCAAATTTGGCCTGCATGACGCGCGGAATATCCGATTGCGTGATCGCACCATCATTGACAATCGCAGCGCGTGCAAGCTGCCTGGCATTATTTTCCGGAACGCCTTGCAATGCTGTGACCAGTTGGTTAAATAACTGTTGATCGACGCTGAGACGGGCATTACGCTGTGACTGTAACCAGCGCTTTGCTTCTTCACGGATAATGGTTTCAATCTGCTGGCGATCAGGGAGTGATAATTGAATACGCGCCATAAATCGATCGAGTTCCGGTGGAATGTCAATCTGATGTGAGATCAATACCAGTGTGTGTCCAACTGATTCATAGTTCAACGCCACATCTTTGAGCAATCGCACATGTACGGGATCGTCCAGGTAAGGATGAAAATCAGTCAGTGCAAACAGCACGGGTTGATTGATTTCCTTGATTTTTTCAAACAACTCGACCGGCTTGTGTAATTTGGATTCCGGCGGTAGACCGGGATTGCTTAAATCCAGATCGATGCGCACCAATCCTTCTGTCACGGTCCATTGATACAATGGTTTGACCAGTTTGATTGACAGCTTGAGTAATAAATCAATCGCTTTCTTTTCTTCGCTGGTCTCTATAACAACGATCGCAATATTGGATCGCAGCAAGACTTCCAGGTCGGCCAGGTCTGCTGATTTAGATTGAAGGTCAGTTGCCAGAGTGCTCAAATTAATTGATTCCTGAGTTAATAAAATTTAGTCAATATGACTCAACAGCGAGTTGCGCCAAGCTCATCTCGCCGGATACCGGTAGATTTGGAATGTGTTTACAAGCAGATTTGAATATCCACCCGGACAGACATCTAATCGGGAAATCCCTGATTATGCTTTTCTTTCAACAAACGATAAAAAACCAAATTACTCACCAAAGCCAGAAAAAACACAATAGCGAACAACACACAGCTTTTTACCGTAATCATATTCAACGTGCTGTCAAATAACACGATTGCAGTGGACACAATAATGAATATTGAAATAATGCTGAGTAAAACACAGAAAAAACGATCACTAAACATATATTAAGCATAGCCAACCATAACCTGTTTTCAAGAATCTAATCCGGGAACCATGTCAAGATATCAACAACTCCTGATAACTCCGGTAGTCAACAGATGAACAAACTGACTCAGTCGGCAACCTGCCACTACTACCATCTGTAAACTTTTCAACGTCCTCCATTGTTAACGGTGCTCAAGATCACCAGAAAATGATAGTTGTCAGACTCGTTACTGATGGACCTTTACCTGTTGTTTGAGCGCGTTTAGCTTGTCTGTCTGCCCGACATAGCAGCAAATTGCTCCTGGATTTTGTGGTTTGACTGTTTTCATGGCATGTTTCGTTATATAACAGTCTGGCAATTGACCATTCGGCGTTGGCAATTGCAGCTATCATCGCGGTATGATCACGCTTATCTCGCAGGCACATATCAGCACCGTTGTCCAAAAAAGCCTGCAATATCTCGACATCACCAATTTTGGCTGCCCCAGCAAAGTAATTGTCGAGCTCCTGATTTGTGCAAACCGGTAAACAGTAACTCAACAGGTAGTTACGCGTTCTTCAAACACTTTAGCTGTAGTTAAACTGTTGATATCTTTGCTGGCAACAAATTTACCGTGAACACCGGTACCACAAGCAAGAACTATCCGTTCAGGAAAGCGCTCATGGGTAAAACTCTGCAGTTTCTGGACAAGCTGTACGTCTTGTAACAAAACACTACCGTTTTCTCCAGCTGTACAGGAATCCTGGTTATCACCAGCTGGCGCACTGTTATCACATGTTAAATTCGCATCATTCAATGTGCCGTCGCTTTTGGGAAACCATGTGATCTATCGCCATATCATTTGTATAACTGATTGTTTATATTATATGAATTGATATTTTCTATAAGATGCTTGGCAAACAATGGAATTCCAAAAAAACTATTTCCAGGTTAGACAAAGCCGGATAATCACATGAGATTTACGAATGCAGAGTTTAAAAAACTATACCGCAACGATTAGTAATCATCACTTTCTTCAAACACTGTCATTGACTAACAAAAATCTAAAGTCAATACAGAAGAAATAGTTTTCTGCCTTTATGCATCCATGCATTGGTTATTACCAATTTTCACTTAAAGACAATCACTTATCGTTTGCATGTATAATACAGATAAATTTTATACTCACTGCTCTCATATCTTTATGAGAGTTTAATTCTTAATTAAATAATCAAAACACTATGAATGCTGCTCAATTATTCATTCAATGCCTCGAAAATGAAGGGGTAAAATATATTTTTGGAGTTCCAGGTGAAGAAAATCTGGATGTCATGGATGCATTACTTGATTCTTCCATACAGTTTGTTACCTGCCGTCATGAGCAAGGCGCTGCATTCATGGCTGATGTGTATGGTCGACTTACCGGTCAGGCCGGCGTGTGCCTGTCTACACTGGGTCCAGGTGCAACCAATCTGGTTACGGGTGTTGCAGATGCGAATATGGATCATGCGCCTTTAATCGCCATTGCCGGCCAGGCTGACACCAATCGACTTCATAAGGAATCACATCAAGTGCTGGATTTGGAAAATATGTTCCAGCCCATTACCAAATATGCATCTCGCATTTTGACAGCAGAGGTCATCCCGGAAGTCGTCAGAAAAGCCTTTAAAGTTGCTCAAACAGAAAAAACCGGCGCCAGCTTTTTTGAATTCCCGGAAAATATCGCCAAATTTGATGTCGATAGCTCTCCGCTGCCGGTTGAGCATCAAACATTACCTGAACCGCCGCAGGATAAAATCGAACTTGCCGCGAATATTATTTCTCAAGCAAAGCAACCAATGATACTTGCAGGCAACGGTGTTATTCGTGCAAAAGCCTCATCCTCTCTCAGCCACTTTGCCGAGCACTTGAATATCCCTGTTGCCAATACATTTATGGCCAAGGGTGTCATACCATTCGGTCACCCCAATGCTCTGGGTAGTGCTGGTTTACAGGATAATGACTATGTCGCCGGAGGTTTTTCCAAGGCCGATGTCATTATCTGTATCGGATATGATCTTGTTGAATACCACCCACATTTATGGCATCCCACTCGTGATCGCCAGATAATCCATATCGATGCCAGCCCTGCTGAAGTTGATGCACATTATTCTGTAGCCGTTGGGGTCGTCGGTGATATCCATCATAGTCTGCAACGAATTGCCAAACTGGCAACCCGGCATACTGGACACACCTTACGTGCGTTACGCGAAGCGATGATCGATGAAATGAAGCAACACAGTCATGATTGCGATTTTCCTGTCAAGCCTCAAAAACTGATCTGGGATTTAAGAACAGTTCTGGATTTGGAAGATATCGTCATATGCGATGTTGGCGCACATAAAATGTGGATGGCTCGTATGTTTCGCTGTGAACACCCAAACACCTGTCTGATTTCCAATGGCTTTGCCAGCATGGGAATCGCTGTGCCGGGTGCCATCGCTGCAAAAATGGTTCACCCGGATAAAACAATCGTGGCTGTAACAGGTGACGCAGGTTTTCTTATGAACTCGCAAGAGATTGAAACGGCTATGCGCTTAAATTTATCTCTTGTCATCCTGGTATGGAATGATAATGGTTACGGATTAATCGAATGGAAACAGCTCAATCAGTTTAACAGAACTTCTCATGTGTCTTTCAACAACCCTGATCTGGAAATGTACGCCAAAAGCTTTGGCGCCAAAGGCTATCGCATAAAAAAAAAACTGAAGATTTAATTCCAACGCTTAATGATGCCATTCGCAGTCAAACAGTCTGCATCATTGATTGCCCGGTTGATTATAAAGAAAACGTCAAATTGACTGAAAAGCTAGGCAACCTTGTTAATTCATGACGCAAATATAAAACCGATTCTAATTGTATCAATAACCAGTTAAATGCCATGAATAACTGCCAATTTTGATGTTACTATAGTTTTTTCTTACAAAAAGAAAGCATGCATGAAAAAAATACGTGTTGATAAAATGATTTTTCTCTGTGTGCTTTTCATTGTTAATTGCACACCTGATTTTAATGTATCCGCTATCGAAAATAACAAAAAGTCTGATATTGCAATCAACCTCTCAGCTGACATATATAACGAATCAGTAGTCTTTGATTTTCTTAACAACAAAACAACAACATTAAATTCAGTTAATACGGATCATAATCAACTCAATACTCTTCAACAAACCGATCCAGCATCGCTTGTTATCAGTGGAAAATTCACTGGCACCTGGTTCGATCCAACCCATGACGGTGAAGGTATCTCTATAGAGATACTGGATGCAAACAATGCCGTCATTAACTGGTTTACTTATGATGACACCGGTAATCAAGCCTGGGTCATCGGGACCGGAAAAATCTCAGGCAACACAATCTCTGTCGTAAACGCGATGACTCCTGAAGGCGGCGTGTTTGGTTCATCGTTTAACCCGGATTTTATCACTCAACATCGATGGGGATCACTCTTCTTTGAATTCAGCGATTGTCATCAAGGTTCTGTGCATTATGAAGGACCAGAAGAATTTGGCTCTGGCAGTCTCTTCCTGCAAAGATTGACTTCGATTAGCGGCTTGAATTGTGATCAGGACTTACAGCACAACAACCAACTTTCCGGTCTGGGTTTGATAACCGGCTTATGGTACAACCCCACCCGCGATGGTGAAGGATTTTTAATTGAAATTCTGGATAACAACAAAGCCCTGGCATACTGGTACACCTACGATTATTACGGTAATCAGCTCTGGATACTAGGTGAAGGCAAAATATCCGGGCGCACCATCACTGTCAACAACGCCATATTGACAAAAGGTGGAATTTTTGGACCGAAATTCAATCCGGACACAGTGGAACGAATGACATGGGGACGCCTGACATTCAAATTTTCAACATGCAAAACAGCCAGCGTCGAATATGAATCAATTGCAGGATTTGAATCCGGTGTAATTGAATTAAGCCGCCTGACGTCAATCGAAAACAACGCATGCAACAAGCAACCTGTGATTGATTTATATGATCATGCAAATGGAACTGGCTCAATCTCCCTGGCCTGGACACCTCCAGATTTACGAGTCGATGGAACTGCTCTTTCAATCACAGACATATCCGAATATTTGATCTACTTTGGCACCTCTGAAAGTATTTTCAGCGAGTCATTCCCCATATCAGCCGACTACGCTTCTTCGGTAAAAGTAACAGGTCTGCAACCAGGTGAAGATTATTATATGGCTGTTACAACACGAGACACAGATGGTCTTGAAAGCAGTTATTTACATTTTCCCAAAAAAATAGCCAGGTGAAAACAGGTTTAATATCCTAAAAGACAAAGCATGGTCAAACAAATGTAATATTTTTGGAAGCAACAATCATTGATAAATCCTCCTGGTGTATGGTTATACCAGAATACAGGTATTGAGGATAACCCATTACTTTACAGGCAGAAGATACGGAATTTTCAGGTTTGCTTCCAACAAACTCTCAAGTCTGACTCTTTTTGAATGAGAAAGTCACTACACGCTTTATTATTAAACAAATATTAGCTGAATTCTCAGTAACAAAAAAACGATTCGGAAGAAATACCAGATACATACCAAGCATGATAATCGAAAATCCTCTGAGGTTCATAAATATCAATAAGCCCAGATGGAAAATGACACCAATGATCAGTGTCATTTTATGAGTGATTGCATGCAGTATCAACACAGGAAAGAACACTTCCCAATACATTATAAACCTTGAAAAATATGGCAATAATGACTGAATCCATTGATATTGCAACAACGCTTTCAGATTCCATCTTGAATATTCAGGATGTATCAACACCTGGTTAAAAATCGTTCCATCCAACCATTCCGGGCTGTGTAGCTTAACCCAGCCTGATACAAAATACAGCAAAGCCATTTGACACTGCATTAAACGTAAAGGCCAGATTTCTACAGATTGTGGCATGACTTTAAATCGCGCATCCACTGACCAGACATGACCGCAACCGGACATGATCAGGTAAAACAGCATGACTCTTAAAAGGGCGTCATCCCCGTCCAGAATGAATGGATTTCGATTCCAGATTGAAACCAGTAACACATAAGTAATCATTCCACATAATCTGGTTTTAAAACCAATCATAAAGCCAAATGCAGCAATGATTGCGGAAACAAAAATTAATCGAGTTGACTCAAGGCTATTCAATACAAAGAATAACGACCAGTTTCCCGCATTAAAGTATTCAATTTGCTCGGTTCCAGAAAGCCAGCCATTGGCACTGTAGTGTAACTCAGCAAATTGAGACAATGAGGATAAGTAGACTATCAACATACATCCCACAAATAGTCTCAGCACCGCAAACTGACGAGCATCAATTGTTGAAAACAACACTGTTCGAACGTATTCAATCATCACGCGTCTCTACTAAATCAAAAGCGAGAATAGAACTTGATTTATTGTAGCCAATTGGAATACCCAGATCATCAGACTGATACGTCAGTTGATCATCGATCAGATAAATAATTTGCCCATCAGGATGTTCTGCCGGTAACAATCGAAGCCAGTAATTCATGAATTGATCCAGCCACTGCTGATCCATTGTGACCAGATTTTCTACGAATCGGTAAGAACGACTTCGATGTCCATGAAGTGGCTGAACCACATCCGTTAAATTGCCGTCATGGCTATTATATAAAGCATTTCCAGAACAATTGATTTGACTCATCGCCGAGTTGTTCTGAACCCCCAAACAAACTGTCACAACGTGGGCGATACGTGGAGACTCCGGCGCAAAAAAATCCCAATACTGATGAGCACCAGTTAAATTGACATAAGACTCGAATACCTGAATGATTGAACTACCCCTGATCTCTTTGTGCCACTCAAAAAAGTGTTTTTCAAGATCGTAAAACCATCCAGTTACCTTGTCCTGTTGTAAGGCAAACTGTGCAAACGAATTGGGGAATGCCCACCAACTGACTGACAGAAAGTGGAAAACGCAAAAAATAGTAATAGCTGCCTGGCGAAAAGATTGAATCATAATGATAAATCAATACAAAGGCTTCTCAGACTACCAAGTTTTTTAGTTGGCTACACCAACTTTTAAAATCTGGCTGGGTTGCAACGACTAAGATCTGGCGCCGGTAAAACCAGCGCCAGTCAATCGACAAATCGAATACTCAGGAATTGCCTCGAAAGTGGAAACCTCCGCGCTTAACCCTTGATACAAATAACCTGCCGCAGGGTATGCACAATCTCCACCAGATCATGCTGGTGCTCCATCACCGTATCGATATCCTTATAAGCCGCCGGAATTTCATCCAGCACAGCTTTGTCTTTGCGGCATTCAATACCTTCAGTTTGTTGCTGCAAGTCCTCCGTGCTGAAGCGTTGTTTGGCCTTGTTGCGACTCATCAGCCGGCCTGCACCATGCGAGGACGAGCAATACGATTGTGGATAGCCTTTGCCACGCACAATATAGGATTTGGCTCCCATGCTACCGGGAATAATACCCAGTTCGCCTTCACCAGCGCGAATTGCGCCTTTGCGGGTAATCCACAACAACTGACCGAAATGGATTTCCCGGCTCACATAATTGTGATGGCATTGGATGGCCAGTTTACTAATACCAAACTTTGGCAGTTTTTTGCGCAATGCTGTACAAATCAGCTGCATCATTTCACGCCGATTGGTCTCGGCATAGTCCTGCGCCCAATTCACCGCATACAGATAATCCTGATAATGCGTGCTACCCTCCTGCAAATATGCTAAATCCTGATCCGGCAGATTGCGCAAATGCTTACCCATATCCTTTTTGGCCAGTTCGATAAAATAACGGCCGATGGCATTGCCAATCCCGCGACTGCCTGAGTGCAGCATCACCCACACATTATCGGCCTCATCCAAACACAGCTCGATAAAATGGTTGCCACTGCCCAGAGTACCCAGTTGTCTCACCCAGGTTTGATACGGCTTTTTCTGCAGTGAGGCAATCTTGCGATGTTTGTCGACTATCTGCTGCAAACCCTGGTTCAAAGCATTAATGGTGGACCGTTTGGCCTTGTCCTGCTTGTGGATTGCAAAACCCACCGGCACCACGGACTCAATCAGTAAACGCAGACCACGCAGATTATCCGGCAGATCTTTGGCACTGATGCTCAACTGCACAGCATGCATACCACAGCCGATATCCACACCAACAGCGGCTGGGATAATGGCATCCAGAGTCGGAATCACAGAACCCACAGTCGCCCCTTTGCCATAATGTACATCCGGCATCACTGCAATATGATTGTGTACACAAGGCAAATGAGCCAGATTGATTAGTTGCTCACGTGCTTGCGGCTCAACCGTATCGGTATACAGTTTCACCGACACTTTACCTTTGCTAATAACGTGTTGTATCGGCATCAATCACCTCCCTGCCCAATCACGCCGCCATAGCGAAAGCGCAACTGTGGAGTGCGGCGCCGATGCAGGCTATGCGCCAGCTCAGAGCGAATAAATCCTTGATATTGCTGCAAAGCCTTTACCACATCAGCACCATTACAGGCAATTTCATGACTGGCATGCGCCACAGTCACACACAATTGTTGACCCTTATGCTCATATCCACTGAATCAACAAAAACAGTGTTAAGACAACCAGGTGTGGATAACTCCAGTAACAGCTGAGCAATTAACCGTTGTGCTTGCTTACAGACTTGCCGTAAATGTTTATCGTCACAACGATAATCGTCATGACGCAATTCCAAACGCGGGTCAAGACCATCGTCTTCACGCCATTCAGCACAAAGACCAGCCAAAACCTGCGTCGATTTTGTTTGTTGTTTCATAAAAACTCCCACAGATCGAACCACAGGCAAGACCATGCCTTGATCAGTTCGATCAATCAAAAAAAGAAAATATTGATGAATTTTGGAAGCCCCGATCCGTGAGATCGGTCTGAAACAACCTGGTTAGCTAGCACCAATCAGCGCAATTAAACTACGCAGTTGAATGCGCTCAGGATAAACTGAACAAATGCTCAGCGATTCACGAATACGAGGCTGAATGACAAGACATTTTGGAACATACAACCTCCTTTGAATTGAGTTGGAATTGAGAAGCGGAATTTATACGATTAATTCATTCACGTCAAGTGTTTAAAACCTGAAGTCTCAACGAGAGATCAGTTTAAACCCGCACCAGTTCCATCAGTGGTTCTAAACAATAAATAGCGGGTCGTCTGCCTGTTGCTGCTTCAACCGTTTTGAGCAGATTATTTTCCAGCAGAATCCGGGTAAAACGAGATGCTGTTGAGGCTGCATTAATCTAGCAGCAATCAGACTGGTAATGAAGAATTTCGTCCATTGTAGTGATCGTAGCTGCCAGCAACTGCCGGATAAACTTCTCATATTCTAGGTGTTGCGGTGGAAACCTGCCGTAATGGCAGTCAACCGCTATACTCAGGTTCAGTTCCACGGGATAACTATTTGATGTCTATTTAATCAAATAAATCTACTAAGATCATTGTCGTCAATATTTTTATAGATTTGATAGACAATAGAGATTGTTGTGAATTAATTCAGATCAAACCATCTTGTCTCTCATATATTCATAATAATGAGAGACAAATAAGTTTGTCATGAAAAAGTAAGCGTCAATTGGATTTACCAATCAAGCAATCGGTTAAATGAGAAACAACTTTGATTGGCTATATTTTTTTTGAATGGTAGCTGACGCTATCGCTAATCCACTCTTCGCAATGTACCTTATCATTCTAAAGTGATAAATTCGAGCGTTCACACATGTGATATTGTAATGAAACGAACTGTCTGTTATCCGGTATCTGGGTTAGTGGATGACGCCAATTATAATCCATGCTACAAATATTCAATATTCACCGGTAAATCATTGTTATAGACATTATCACAGACAGAAAACGAACGTGAGCCTGGCCCACGTTCGCATTAACCGGCTTTGTGCTGACTGGTCAGTTTGACCATATCGTTCATGACACCATCAAGTCCGCCGTAGACGTTGAGGGTGTTGATCTGGCCGGTGATTTTTTCCAGCACTTCCAGTTCTTTCAAACGCAGCAGCGTGGGGTTGCCTTCCATGACCTTGGCTGTATTGTGCAGTGAACGGGTCGCCTGGGTTTCCTCGCGACGACGGATCAGATTGGCTTCGGCCATTTTCTGGGCTTCTACAACCTGGGCCAGAATCAGCTTCATATCGCCGGGCAGCACGATATCGCGCGCGCCGACTGTTTTGACACTGATGCCATATCGTGTGGCACGTTCTGTTACCAGTTCCCTGATTTGCTGGTTGAGAAGATTTTTATCTTCCAGCAACTCATCCAGGGTCTGGGTGGACACGACGGTACGCAAGGCCAGTTGCAGTTCACGGTACAGAAAATCCTGTGCGTCTGTCAGCTCGTCGTGCACGGTTTGAGCATCCTCGATCTGCCAGGTTGCCGACAGATTGACACGCAGGCTGACACGGTCACGGGTCAAAATTTCCTGGCCGTTGACTTCCATGTTCTGCAAGCGGCAGTCGATCTGGCGCACGGTGATCTGACGGTTAAAACGCCACCACACATGCAGTCCGCTGGACAACACCTCGATTTGTTCACCATCAACTTGCAGAAAACCGACATGGTTATCCGGGATATTGCTGACCACAATGGCCTGGGCAACGGATTCACGCAAGCGCTGGCTTTTTGGCTGGATCAGCAAACGTGCCAGCTGTTTTGGCACGCTGAACTGCTGCTCGCTATCCACCAGCTTGATTGCAAGCTCGGTGTTACCTTTCCAGTATGCACCGCGCTGACCGGGCGCTTTAATGTCTTGCAACACATCGCGTTCGTAAACCAGACCAACCTGATGCTCGGCAGTCTGCCAATGGATCAGATAATCCGCGAATTGATCCGGGTGCAGCCCCGCCAGGTACAACACCTCATCGCTGGCGACCTGGGCTTCAGTCTCGTTCAAGTTAATGATTTTAATCGTGTAGCGCTTGAACCAGTTTCTGAAACGATGCACACCTGGTGCCAGTACACGCACAAACTGCTGGTTGTCAAACAACAGACCGCGCTGACGTTCTGAAATAATGTGTCTGTTTCGCCACAACATTGTTATTCTCCTGTTGCTGATTGATTAATAAAGAAAGTGACCACCACAGCGCTTATGGCTTTGTCAGTTATGTATCGCGGGATATGATGCTGCTCTTAAACTGCAACAGCTTCAATCGTGCAACACAGACCCGTCACAAAGGCACTTGCGCTGCTGATCGCCGGCAATCAAGCTACCTGGCAGATGACGCGAACGCTATCCATCAGGTGCATGAACTGCTTTTGATCTGGCGGTCACCGCCTTGCTCTTGCGAGCGTTTATAAAATGCCACTTGGTTAAAGTGGAAAGTGTCACTAGCCGGAGTCGAACCGGCGACAGGTTGATTTT
>JAHZJL010000276.1 GCA_022600935.1 Gammaproteobacteria bacterium | reverse complement strand
TAAGCAGCACCGGCTTTGAGGATGGCGTGTAAGCTGATCACCAGTTCCAGGCTGCGTTCCATGCACACGGCAACCAGATCTTCACGGCCTGCGCCATGCTGGTGCAGGTAGTGGGCAAGCTGGTTGCTGCGCTGCTCCAGGTCCCGGTAGCTGAGCTGGTGGTCGCCAGACACCACAGCTACTGCGTCAGGGGTCTGGTGAGCCTGGCGACTCAGCAGTTCAGGGATTAAGGCAGGGGGGTGGTGATAATCGGTTTGATTCCAGGTGTGGATCAATTGTTGATGCTGCTGTTGATTCAACAAAGGAACATCAACTGCTCTCTGGTCTTTATACTCATTCAAACCAACCACAATATTCAGGTAATAATCGACCAGTCTCTGCGTATCATCGGCATCCAGCACATCGGTATTATATTTTAGTGAACCAATCAATTCGTTACCGGCTTGCATCAGTTCCAGACTCAAGTCGAATTGACCTTCCTGTTGATGCAAGGTAAACGGAGCGAGTTGCAATCCACCCCAGTCAGCTGTTTTATCCGACGCGTCATGGCTGCTGTTCAAATCCAGTAATTGCTGGGCTTTTTGCAATTGCTGGAATGAAAACGCGGCTTGAAATAACGGTGGTCGACTACTGTCTCGCGATTGTGACAAGCGTTCTATTACCAGAGCCAATGGAAATTCCTGGTGTGCCATTGCCGACAGTACTTCTTCCCGACATGCCTGGATAAATTCCTTCACAGTTAAACTGGAATGCATCTCTGACAGTAAAGGTAACGGATTGACAAAATAACCGATTACTCCGGAATAACGATCATCCTCCCGCCCTGACATTGGCGTTCCGATACACAATTGTTGCTGTCCACTGCAACGATGTAACAGTAATTGAAAGGCTGACAATAAAACGATATACAAGGTCGCACCACACTCTGTTGCCATCGATTTTATAGATTTCAGAATATTGTCATTAATCCGAATCGGGATGGAACCTCCTTGATAACTACGCTGTTCTGGGAATGCCCGCCTGGTTGGTAAGTTTAATTGAGGTGGAATCTTCTTGAATTTGTGTTGCCAATACTCCCAGTCTTGCTCAAGTTGACCGGAATTAACCCGTTTTAATTGTTGCTCGGTAAACTGACGGAATGTAGCAGATATGCGGGGCAAATCAGGTTTTTCTGACGATTTCAGTGATGAATAAATTTTTGCAAATTCATCCAGCATCAACCATAAAGACCAACCGTCAAAAATGATGTGATGACAAACAATCAGCAATACAGACTGTTGCGTTGAAAGCTTGAACAATCGAACTCTGAACAAAGGCAATTGGTTATTCAGATCAAACGGAGTGTTATACGATTGATTGACCTGTTGTGTAAGCGCTGCCTGGTCCCGGTGATTACCATTAACGACCTGAAAATCAATGGTGTTGTCAGAACTGATGAACTGATATGGTTCTCCATTATTCGTTTGAAAACGCAGTCTGATTGACTGATGACGCCTGGCTAAATAGGTAAATGTCTGCTCAAGAACTTTTTCATCCACAGGAGATAGTATTCTGGCTGAAAAAGCCAGGTTGTAAGTACTGCTCTTTGGCGCCCTCTGATGCAAAAACCATAACGCCCTCTGGCCGTAAGTCAGCGGAAATGGCTGTTGTTGTTCAACTTGAAAATGCTTGATCAAATCCTGTCTGTTGGCTTTGAGTTCAGTCAGCAAGTCTTCTGTCATGGATTCCCTGGGTGCGCGGTAGCGTAATTTTTCTTCTTCAACCCAGATTTCAACCCGTCGGTCACAGAGTTTTTTTAGCAAGCGCTGAAGATTCAAAGTTCCCCCTCCAGTAAATCCTGCTCGCACATCGTATTTTCCTCTTCTTTTTCAGACAAAGACATTTGCTTTTCAAGGTAATCAATTAACCCTGATGTATCCGTTTGCAACAAATGATTGACTGGCACATCAATCTGTAGAAATTTACGCATTTGCGAGCGAAGTTCAACTGCTGCCAGAGAGTCAAAACCCATTGAATTTAAAGGTTGATGTATATCAAGCTGGGCTAACGGTAACTTTAGAATGCGGGTCAGCTGCTGTTTTATCCACTCAGTCAAGTGACTTCTTCTTTGTTCAGGAAACTCAGCCCCCAGGAGTTTCGTCATATCAACGTCAACGACTGTATCGAATTGAAGATCATTAACGTCGATTAACTCCTGAATTAGGGTTGATTGATTGCTTAATGCTCTGTCGCTGGATATCGCCTGCCAGTTGAAATCGGCGATACTGAGTTGGCCGCTTTGACAATTTAAAAGCTTGCTGAATAGCATTGCGGCACTGTCTTCATCCAGAAGATTCAAACCGGATTTGCGCCAATGTTCTTGTAGGGAGGTATTGCTATGTTGTTCCTGAATCCCGGTTTTCCACGGCCCCCAGTTAATGCTGAGCGCAACGAATCCGTCCTGATTCCGCTGTCTGGCCAATGCATCCATGGCCGCATTAGCTGCTGCGTAAGCACCTTGTCCTATGGTGCCAAGTAAAACATTGAGTGATGAATACAACCAAAAAAAATCAAGTGGCAGAGACCTTGAATAGCGGTCCAGTAGTGTTGCAGATGTTAATTTGACCTGGTTAAGCTGCTGAAAACGGGCAGCTGACTGGTTTACCAGCAAATCATCATCGGTAAAACCCGCACAGTGGACAATCCCTTTCAATACCGTATCCCTGGCCTCAATATCGCTGAAGACCTGTTGAACATCTTCGGATCTGGTGATGTCTGTCGTGCAGATGACCAGTTCTGTCTGAGGGTTGAGTTGTTGCAGCGACTGTAATTCAGCAGGTAATTTTGAATGTGTTTGGCGTGTGGTCAAATATAAATGCCGGGCACCTTGTTTTATCAGCCAACGCACCGTTACCAACCCTAAGGCGCCCAATCCACCAGTCACCAGATAAGCGGCTTTAGGATCAATGCTGACTTTCTGCTCAGCTGTTAAATGGAAGTGTTGAAGACGTTGCGCTTTTAAACCCCGACTGGATACAACCAGTCGTTGTTCATTTCCACTGTCAAGCAATGCTTTCAACAAATGCTTTTCAACTCCGCAGTCGATAATTCGCGGATTCAATTCTGAATGTTCCTGAAACAGAACAGCTGCCATACCCCATAGTGCAGATGCAGCAAAATTTATTTGCTGACTGAAATCTGCGACAGCCTGCCGGGTTACAAGTGTTAAACGTACCTTTGTGTGAGCTTGCATCTGCAAATGATTGAGTATCTGCAGGACATGTGCACAAAATGACATGGCGTGTTGAGGCTCTTTTACAACTCGAAGTGCGCTTAGATCGACAATTTCATCAACTGATGAAAAGTCTGCTTCAGCAATATGCTGACTATCAATAACCGTTACACAGTGCCCTAGCTTGGTCATTTCATCGGCAAGTGCCAGATTTGGAATATCGCTGATCAACAACCAACGCTGCGGTGTTTTATTGATATCTGCTGAATGAGGTCGCCACACGGTCTGATAAACCCAGTCCCTCGCTGGTGTCAGCATCATCTTCAATTGATTTTCACTGACCGGCTCCAACTCAACTCCAGTCATTGAGAACTGCAGTTGGTGGTCACTGTTGAACAACTTTATTTCAGCATGCTGAGACTGGTTTAATTCGCCTTTGAGCCACATACTGTCATTAAAATCCTGCCGGAAGCATTGCATATGCTTTATCTTTACCGGCAACCTCAAATCCGAGTGATATCCTTTATAGATCGCTGCCAACAACTGCATGGATAGATCCAGTAAAATTGGATGAGGCGCGGTAATCTGCATATCAGTATTTTTCCAATTGAGCCGTGCCAAAGCGCAATTATCCTTTGCCTTAATGTATTCAATGCCTTGAAAATGATGGCCGTATTCCAGGCCATGTTCAGCAAATGACTGATCGAATTGCTGACCATCGATGAGTTCCGGGTCGTGCAAATCCATTTCCAGGGTTTGTGTGTTATCCAGACTGTTATCAGCACGATGAATTCTCCCGCTGACATGGTGCTGCCAGCCTTGAGTTGCTTCCTGTCTACTTAAAACCTCAAGCAAAAACCCATTGTTTTCATGGCTTAAAACAAGCTGTAAAATCACTACACCCTGTTCCGGCAGTAATAAAGGTGAGGCAATTTCCAGATCCTCTATAACAAAACCAAGATCATCATCACGCATGAACATCGCTTGATAAATCAAGCTGATCATCAACGCCAGCGGCGCAATGGTTAAACCGTAAACCTGATGTTGTTTTAGCCAGAACCATACGGTGACATCCAGTTCCAGCTCATATACTTGAGTGTTTTCGGGCCATGCTGTGCTTGTTATCCAACGTCCCCAGGGATAACCTGAAATAAAACTTAATGACTGATTATCGAACCATTCCGGCCAATAACGTTGCTTATGCCAGGCGTAGGTTGGCAAGGAAATCAATTGACCCGCATTAAACGCCTGCCAATTTAATTCGACTCCGTTTAAGACCAGGTTTGCAATTGCCTGGTTGATAATCGGTACTGTATTATCAGCTCGACACACAGCTGCTGCCTGAACCTGCTCTGCTTGTTGCATCACCAAACTGGTTAATACCGGCTTTGGACCCATTTCGATCATGATGTCAACTTCAGATTGCTGCAAGGCTTCAACACAATGTTGAAACAGTACTGGTTGACGCAACTGTTGCAGCCAGTAATCCTTGCTGGCAAAACAGTCGGTCTCATACCTGCCAGTCAGGTTGGCAATAATCGGTATACCAGCCTTATTCAGTTCAATTTGAGATAAGCGGGTTGAAAATTCCTCAACAACAGAATCCATACATGATGAATGAAACCCGTGTGATGTGATCAACCGGGTATATTCAATTCCGTGTTGATCGCAACATTTCAGGAAATCAGCCAGTTCAGTTTCTGTTCCGGATACAACTTGATTGTTAGAGCTGTTATAGATAGCAATTGTCAATGCTGCATAATCGCCTAACAAGGCTTGCAGCTGTTTGGCGGAAGCGAACACCGCCGCCATACCACCATGTCCAGGCGCATTTTGCATAAGCCGGGCTCGATCAACAATCAAACCCAGACCTTGTTCCAGATTAAACACTCCGGCTATGCAAGCTGCTACATATTCCCCCAGACTGTGCCCGAGCAGACAAACCGGCTTTATTCCCCATGCCAGCCATTGTCTGGTCCAGGCATATTCAAATGCAAATAAAGCGGGTTGAGCATACTCAGTATTGTTGATACTGTCGCTGCCCACTTCGTCTATCAATAGTCGTTTTAAATCAAAATCACTGCAGTTCTTGAGAATTTGCACACAGTGATCAATTTGACGGGTAAACTCTGGATAATAGCCGTACATATGCTTAGCCATTCCAGCCCATTGAGAACCCTGTCCGGTAAACAATAAACCAATTCGCTGAGTGCTTTGCGAAACAAGCTGATAATTTCCGGTAGCAAGCGCTTGCTGGGAATTTTCCAGCTCAGCAAACTGAATTAAGCCTTGCCTGAACTCTGCTGCAGAATCAGCCATCAACAGCAATCGATGATTGAATCGCGAACGGCTTGAATTAGCACTGTAACAAATATCTGCCAGTTCAAATTGTTGCCGTTCAAACACTTGTTGCGCATAGCGGGAAGCCAGCCCTTGCAAGGAAGCGAAAGATTTTGCTGTCAACAATAACAGGTTTGCCGGCTTGGACGTTTGAATATTGTTTTGATGATTTCTGTCGAGTGGGACAGCATCAATAGCTTGCTCTAGAATTGCATGAACGTTGGTTCCACAGAGCCCGAAAGAGCTCACTGCGGCTGTTCTCGGTTTATCCGTTGCAGGCCATGGCTGACGTTCAACTGGTATCTTTGCTGGCCAGGATTTCCAGTCGATATGTGAGCTGGGTTTAGAGAAATGTAAATGCGGATATAGTGTGGACTGCTCTAAAGACAATACAGTCTTGATTAACCCTGCAATCCCGGCTGCTGCCTCAAGATGACCGAGATTGGTTTTAACTGAACCGATATATACTGGTTTTTGATGACGATTACTGCCATACACAGCAGCCAGGGCGCGCATCTCGATCGGATCACCCAGAGGTGTTCCAGTGCCGTGAGCCTCGATATAATCAATTTGCTCTGGCTTAATTCCGGCGTTGGTCAGTGCAGATTGAATCACTGCTTGCTGAGACGGCCCTGATGGAACTGTCAATCCACCGCTGGCACCATCCTGGTTGACTGCCGAACCACGTATTACTGCCCAGATACGGTCACCATGTTGTTGGGCATCTGTTAAACGCTTGAGAACAACAGCGCCGCAACCTTCGGAGCGGATAAACCCGTCTGCATTGTCAGCGAAGGTTTTACATCGTGCATCAGGGGACAGCATTCCGGCCTGGCAAAACGCAACGTAAGTTTCGGGAGCCAGAATCGCATTGACACCTCCAGCTAACGCCAGCTCGCACTCTTTCGATCGCAGACTTTGACACGCATGATGGACGGCCAGCAATGACGATGAACAGGCACTGTCCAGTGCCATGCTGGGTCCGGTCAAACCCAGATAATACGATAAACGGCCGGCGAGAATATTTAACGAAGCACCCGTGCCGAGATAGGCATCAACCTCGTTTAAAGGCAGCTTTTTAGCCATAATCGCTGCAAAATCAAAACTGCTGGCACCAACAAAGACTCCGGTTTGAGTTCCGTATAAATGCTCGGTCACAATTCCGGCGTCTTCAAGCGCCTCCCAGCACACCTCAAGCCACAAGCGTTGCTGTGGATCCATTGCCATTGCTTCACGCGGAGAGATATCGAAAAATCCGGCATCGAAATAGTCCAGATTGTTAATAAACCCACCTTCACGGACATACATTTTTCCTGAAGACTCTGGTTCAGCAGCATAATAGTCATCGAGTTGCCAGCGCCACTGTGGCATAGAGGTGATTGCATCCGTGCCGGTCTCCAGTAACTGCCGGAATGATTCCAATCCAGTTTCAGCACCTGGAAAACGGCAACTCATTCCAACAATGGCAATTGGTTCATTAACTGTGTTTTGAGCAGCTTCGAGACGTTTTTCCAGAGCATCAATCTTGTTCAATGCATTAAGCATCAATGCGTGATAATCAGGTGTATGGCTGTCTGGTTTAGTCATGATCAATCCAGTGAAGCCAGGCGTTGTTCAAGCAGGGCAGACAATTCCAGCTCGGTGAAATCCTGTAAATTTTCTGCTTCAGTAGTGGTTTTATCGTCAAAATCCACTGGTAAATGCTCGCTCAGATAATTCAGCAGTGCCTCTAAAGTGGGGTAATCGAACAACAATGTCGAAGATAACTCAACGTTCAGATCTAAACCGAGTTGACGGGTGAATTCCATTGCCAGTACAGAATCAAAACCCATATCAAACAAGCGTTGCCGGTCAGCGAGATGAGCGCTGAGTGGATTATGCAATACTTGCGAAATGTGTTGTCGCAGTGACTGTGCCAGCAGCTCTCGGCGCCGGTTGAGGTCGGTTTGCTCCAGCAATCGTCGTAATTGACCACCTTGAACTGACTCATATCCAGCATCATGGGACTCTATCAAATGCTGATAATAATTCGGCACCTGATTCGGGTAAGCTTGACTAAATCTGGACCAATCGACTGACATGACTGCAACTTGCGGCACATCTCGGTTTATTGCCTGCTCAAACAATGCCACGCCTTGAGCTGGTTCTATCAACTCAAAACCCTTGGCCGTAATATCTGTCACGTGATCAGCAACCATACCTCCACCACTCCAGGCGCTCCAGTTGATTGTCGAGGCGTGACAGCCTTGGCTGGACAGATTCAGCATCAAGGCGTCAGCATATGCATTGGCGGCGGCGTAATTGCCTTGTCCGGGCGATCCTGTCAAAGCCGTCAGTGATGAAAACATGACAAAAAAATCCAGTTGCTTGACAGGTAATTTCTCACTCAAGTACTGCAAGGTAACGGCTTTGGCTGCCCAGGTTTTGCTGAATCCGCTTGCACTCATGGTCAACAGAGCTGCATCATTCAATAACCCGGCAGCATGAACGACGCCGGCCAGAGGTGGCAAATCTTGTAATTGTTGCGTTAAGGTTTCAATTCCTGATGGCAGAGCCAGATCAGCCACCACATCAATAATGCGAATACCACGTTGAGCAAGAACTTGCAGCTTTAGCAAAAGTTTGTCTGACAAACCACGACGACTAACAATCACTATGTGATCTGCGCCCCGGTCAATTAAATATTCAACGACAGCATATCCCAAAGCGCCACTACCGCCAGTCACCAGATAACTGCGGTTTTTTAACATCGATAAAGCCTGGCCGGTGTGTTCTGCATGCTGTGAATCCGCAATTAACCGGGCTGCATAACATCGACCGGAATGCAGCGCCAGTTGTTGTTCGGATGGGAGCTCTGTTAAAACTGTTGCCAGTAATTGACTGTCAATCCGGTCAATATCATCGACATCAAGCGTTCGCCATAGGCGATGAGTGCATTCCAGACTGGCTGTTTTAACCAGAGCGGTAATCGCACTCTGTTGAGGACTGACTACCTGATTGTCAATTGCAGCGGCATTACAGGTAATGACCACAACATCAGCTGATATTGCCTGTTTTTCCAATGCTTGAACCAAAGCCAAAAACGCCAGGCAAGCACTGTCCGGTTGTCGGCCCCGGAAATCCTGGGCACAAAACAATATCAGTAATGGCTTGTCTGTATTCGATTCTGTTGATTTCAGGTTAAGCCAGAATTCCTGATTGTGAAGTTGA
This sequence comes from Gammaproteobacteria bacterium, assembly GCA_022600935.1. Taxonomy (GTDB): domain Bacteria; phylum Pseudomonadota; class Gammaproteobacteria; order Methylococcales; family DRLZ01; genus DRLZ01. The sequence continues at coordinate 9,701 of JAHZJL010000276.1, read as the reverse complement.
TGCCCATCAAAGAGTGAGAACTGCTGACATTTGCCTTGTAACCGCTGTTGTAACCTGGTTGCGAACTCAGTACCGAAACACACGACCTCTCCCAATGTTGCTTGACGCGGGATGTCTCTCTCAGAGAGCAACTGCCAGTTATGTCGATAGAACCAGTTCTTCGCCTGCTGATGGGCAGGTTGCTGGATAGCTTGCAAGCTAACCGGTTTAAAACTGACTCCTTGCATCTGTAATACAGTTGTATTGCCACTGCTTAAAACCAGATCAACCCTGGCCTGGTCGTCATCATTGTTAGCAAGCTGGGCAAAACAATGCAAGCTGTTATGTCCAGCCTGGTAAATATCGATACTGTCAATCGACACCGGCAACCAGGTTTCAGGTCCAGACGTATCACCGACAGCAACCCCGGCTGTTTGCATGCATGCATCCCAGAGTATCGGATGCAGGTGATAGCCGGTTTGCAGCTGTTCAGATCGTATCTGAGTCAACGCAGTTTGCTGTATTCGCTGAACCTGGCTCAGACATTTAAACTGGTCTCCGTAAACAATGCCGTTCTCCTGAAATTGCTGGTAAATATGCTCGACAGGAATTTGCTGCCCGCTTTCGCCAGGTGTATCAGCAAAGGATTGAGACAGAATGTGTAGAGGTACAGAGTGTTGCACATCGGCAGTTTCTGCACTCAAATGACATTCCCAGGGCGCTACACCATTTCTGGAATACAGTTTCATTTGATACTGCTGATGCCTGTTCTGGTGGGCTTGTATCTGGATTTGAGTCTGATCTTCAGGTGATAATACAAGCGGCTTCTGAATGTGAATCGACTGCAATCGAGATGCTGGTGCCTGTTTTAACTGTTGTGTCGCAGACAGCAATATTTCCAGCAATACAGCCAGCGGCGCCAGATACACTCCATGCACTTGGTGTTCGGCAAGATATTGAGGTTCTTGTGCGGAGAGCCAGGATTCAAAATAAACAGTGCTTGCATCAGCCAGAGCGAGACGTTGATGCAGCAGAGGATGTATCCTGGACTGAGCGGTTTTTTCAGGGCTTGACGCCAAGACTTGTTGCGGTAACCAGTAGCGCTTTCCAGAAAATGGATAGACTGGCAACACCGGTCGCTGACCTTGTGGTTTTTTGACAAATAACCTGGGCCAGTCAAGATCAAATCCGCTGACATACAGACGCGCTGCACAGTGTAATTCGGCACCGGCCTGATCTGCTCGCAGAGAGCTGAATACCTGCTCTGGAGGTATGGCATTGGCAATCAACATCGGAGACAAAACCGGCCTGGCGCCACATTCCAGAAATGCACTGCAATCCAGTTGCTTCAAAGTTTGAATCCCGTCGGCAAAACGCACAGTCTGGCGACAGTGCCGCAACCAGTATTGTGGATCAGACATCTCATCACTGATTATTTGTCCAGTGACGTTTGAAACCAATGGAATGCTTGGTTTATTGAATGCAAGCGGGTTAAGAACCTCTTGCAACCCGGAAATCGCCGGCTCCATGAGTCTGGAATGAAACGCATGAGAAACTTGTAGTACAGATGAATGAATCTGCTGTTGACCCAGTTCCTGTCTGGCTTGTTCAAGCAGGTTTTCAAGTCCTGACAATACACAGTGATGTGGTGAATTGACCGCTGCAATATCCAGTTGACTGAATAAATCATCAGGTAAGGCATTTGATAACTGTTGCGGGCTTGCGGATACAGCCAGCATGCCGCCAGGTTGCAGCGCTTGCTGCATGATTCTGGCTCTGGCTGTGACCAGACTCAGTGCATCCTTCAGACTCAACACCCCGGCTACACAGGCAGCAACATATTCACCCAGGCTATGGCCCATCACCGCATCGGGTTCTATACCCCAGGATTGCCATAACTTATACAAAGCATAATCCACAGCGAAAATTGCCGGTTGTGCGTAACAGGTCTGCTGTAAATCATCATGTCTGGCTTTAAACAACAGTGTCTGAAATGGAATGTCTAATACATCCTCCAGGTATTCAGCACATTGATTGATCCAGTGTCTATAGACCGGCCAACGTTGATACAAATCAGCAGTCATGCCCGGATATTGTGAGCCCTGACCGGAAAAAATAATGGCCAGACCCGGTTGTTGTTGAGCATCTCCAACGTATAAACCATCACTTGCCTGATTCTGAGATAAGGCCAGCAAGCCTTGCTTGAATTGCTGCTGATCAGATCCAATCAGCACAGCACGTGTTTTGAAATCACTACGCGCACATGCTGTGTAATAACAGATGTCAGTCAAACTGATACTGTTTTCCTTTAATCTGGTCTGATAGGCCGTTGCAAGTTTGTTTAGTGAGCGCGCACTTTGAGCAGACACTTTAAGAGGGATGACACTGTGTTCATCTGTTTGTGTTTTCACATCGGTGATTTGAGGAGCTTGCTCCAGAACCATGTGAACATTGGTTCCGCTCAATCCAAATGCACTGACTCCAGCAGCTGGCGACCGGTCACCTTGCTCAGGCCAGGGCATGGCGTGTTGAATCAGTTTTATCGGGATGGATTGCCAGGGTATGCGCGTACTTGGTGTCTTGACGTTTAAATGCGGAGGCAGTTGCTTGTGCTGCAGCATTAAAATGGTTTTGATCAAACCACCAATTCCAGCCGCGCCTTCCATATGACCGAAATTGGTTTTCAGGGAACCGATATACAGAGGATTGTCTGCCTCCCGGTGTGCCATAACAGTGCTTAAGGCGCCAATTTCAATCGGATCTCCCAGCGCTGTACCGGTACCGTGCGCCTCGATATAACCGATTTGGGAAGCATCCATTGAGGCATCAGCCAATGCCGCTTGCAATACTGCGTGCTGGGCTTTCTCGCTAGGAACGGTCAACCCGCTGCTGCGTCCATCATGGTTGACTGCGCTGCCTTTAATCACTGCGCAAATCGGGTCGCCATCCCGAATCGCATCGGCGAGGCGTTTTAAAACAATCAATCCCGCACCATCTCCACGTCCAATGCCGTTTGCTGATTCATCAAAGGTTTTACATAAGCCGTCTTCAGCCAGCATCATGGCCTGACTTTCGGTCACGCCAGCTCGTGCCGATAATTGCAGATTGACCCCACCAGCCAGTGCCAGATCACTTTCCTTATTGCGTAAACTCTGTACCGCTAAATGAACCGACAGCAGCGATGAGGAACAGGCAGAATCGACCACCAGAGTCGGGCCTTGCAAGCCGTAGTAATATGCCAGGCGACCGGCAAGCAGACTGGGTGCATTGCCGGTTCCGGTATGTACATCAATTGCCTGCTCATCGTTGATCAATTCCGAATATTCCTGGGTCATGCAACCAATAAATACACCAGTGCGGCTACCACGCAGTTTTTTTGGGTCGATACAAGCACGTTCCAGGGTTTGCCAGCTGATTTCCAGTAACAAGCGCTGCTGGGGATCCATTTGCTCAGCTTCACGTGTGGAAATAGCAAAAAAATCGGCATCGAATGTGTCGATATCGTTGACGAAATAACCGTATTGCGTGTTAATTTTTCCTGGGTTATGTGGATCGTGATGGTAATAGTCTGATACATTCCAGCGCTGTTCGGGTACTTTGGAACGGGCATTATCACCATTCAGTAAAAACTGCCACAATTCTTCGGGTGAATCACAACCACCCGGAAACCTGCAGCCCAGGCCAATCACAGCAATTGGTTCATGCTGCGCGTTTTGATATTCAGCAACCTGACTGCGCAACTCGCGCAATTCCTGAAGCGCTCGGCGCATTAATGACTGTTGTTTATCCTGTTCAGTCATTGATATGCTCGCTCTCAAGTTGCAACAACTCCTGCTCTAGCAGTTCTGCGATATCCTGATGAGACTCATCAAAAGTGGACTTGTCAGAAATGGGTTGCACTGTCTGCTCGGTGAAATAGTCAGCAAACACCTCAGTCATCAGATGTTCCAGTAACTCATTAACAGACGGGTGTTTATATGCCAGTGTCGAGGGCAATTCCTGATTGATGGCTCGTTGAAGTCGATTGCGTAAATCCAGAATCATGATGGAATCCATACCCAGCTCTGAAAATCCGGCATCGGAATTGAGCTGTCCGGCATCTGGCAAACGTAACACTGCGGCAACTTGCTCAACCAGATAAGCACGTAACATGCGCTTGCGCTGCCTGACTGGCCAGTTGCTGATTTGCTCGGATAACACTGGTTGCTGATGATCCTGCTGTGCTGGATGTTGAGGTTGCAGCTGTTTAGTCAATGATGCAGGATTCAATGGATATTTATGCCAGTTAATATTGAATACAGCACACTGCGACTGTGTAAGTTGAGTATCAGTTAACACTTGATCCAGGGTCTTCAAGGCCTGATCTGAAGTTAATTTGGAAATTCCGGTCTCCGCCAATTGGCTGTCTTGCTGTTTATGCGCCATGCCGGAACCGGTCCACGGTCCCCAGTTGATGCTCAGACCCGCTAAACCCTGCTGACGACGCCATGCAATAAAGCCATCCATAGCACTGTTGGCTGCCGCATAACTACTCTGGCCTGGTGCACCCAGTAACGCTGCAATCGAGGAATACACAATAAAACAGTCCAGTTCCAGCTCCTTGCTGTACTGATGCAGGTTCCACACACCTGTTAATTTGGGTTTAAGTACTGCTGCCAGTTGATCGAACCCGGTATTGGCGATTGCACTGTCATCCAGTATTCCAGCTGCATGGATAATTCCACGTATACCCTTGCCATATAACTGCAACAGGTCTCTGACTTGTTCGGCATCCGCAACATCTGCCTTAACGTCAAGCAACTCCACATCCTGTCCGAACTCATCAACATAATGATGACGGTCTGCATCGGACAAACCACCTCGTGACACCAGAATCAGCTTACTGACTCCTCGCTTCACCAACCTGCGTGCGGTCTGCAAAGCAAGCGCTCCTGAGCCACCGGTTAACAGATAGGTTCCGTGTAATCTGCTTTGATCTGGTTGATTCAGCAGTGTTGTCTGTTGCATTCTGGGGCAATAGAGTTGCCCTGAACGCAGGCACAATTCAGTTTCTGCCGGATTTGAGTTCAGAATGAAGCTGATGTGATCGAGTGTCAGCACTGATTCATCAACATCCAGCCATTGGCATTGTGTCGCTGGATATTCATGATGGAAACTACGCAACATTCCGGCAATCGCAAGCACTGCTGGATCAGTGTTTTTTTCGTGATTGACTGATCTGGATAAACGAGTGATTACTGCCAGGCGCACTGAACCTTGTTCCGAGAACTGAATGATCTTTTTCAGGCACAGCAACACAGTTTCGAGATTATGTTGGGTTTGTAATGCCAAATCAGCATCCACAGCAGAGCCATCCAAACACAACAGCACAGCTTGAGGAGCAGAAGATTCCTGATTTAAAAATTGCTTTGGACTTAACCAATCAGCGCTGTGGGAAGATTCTGCAACAGCTTTTGCCAGAGTTTCGCCAACAACCAGCCATGACCGGGGTTCAGATTCAGGTTGCCTGTCTCGTGACTGACCAATGTGCTGCCAATCAAGCGTATACGTCAGTTGGTCTGCCAGTACTGCATGCTGTATGGCATCCTGACTGGTTAGCCGCAAGCTCGCTTCCATTAACTGGAAGATTACTCGGCCTTGCAGGTCAAACACAGTCACCTTTCCACTGACAAGCCCCTTTTGTCCGGCAGTATTTTTATCCAGAAGGGCATGACACCAGCATTCGGTCAACCCGGAAATATCTGACAAGCACAGTTGTTTAACGGCAACAGGAATATAGGTTTGGGTATATTGCTCAGGGACTGCTGCGCCCATCAGTTGAAAACAGGCGTCAATCAAACCTGGCGGAATCCCGAATGCCTGCTCTTCTATCGTTGCCGGGCGTATTTTGGCCAATGCCTGATTATTGCCTGTGTACAATTGCTGGAACCAGCGAAAACTAACACCTAGCTCGACATGTTGGCTGCTCAAGAGCTGATAAAAATGATCGGTATCCAGTTGAATATGGCATTGCTCCTGCAATTCAGCCAGATCAGGGCAATGGAGCTCAACGGTTGATTCAACCAGTTGTGCATGCAGATGTTCGCTGTAACCCGTATTTTGCTGATTGTCCCGACTGATGACCTGTATTTTGCAGCCCTGCCCATCCTGCTCAGTCATTCCGATATGCAATTCTCGTTGCTCTTGCTCGGTGAGCTGTAAGGCTTCGATAAATTCGATCTTCTCGACTGCAAACGGTTGATGCGTTAATACTGATCTGCCAATTGCAATCAGAGCAGACAAATGACAAGCACCGGCTACCAGCACACCATCGAAAACCTTGTGATCGAGTAAACATGGCTGTTGCTGGCAACCAATCTGCCCCTGATATAAACGCCCGCTCCACAACGGAGTCTCGATGGCTCGCTGTATAAAAGGATGGATGCTTGAAGCCGGATCAAACTGCGGTTTGCCAGCAGCATTGCTGCTGGTTTCTGAAAACCAGTAACGTTTTCGTTGCCAGGGATAATTCGGCAAACTAATCAATTTTCCGCGCCGGTTACGATAGACTTCCACCCAGTCCGGCACATAACCTTCCAGATATAATTCAGTTAGCAGTGTCTGTGTGGCTGTCCAGTCATCTGTTTGATTGTTTAATGCACAAAAAACCCGGGCTGAGCTGGGCGACACCAGGCCACTCAATACCGGTCGCGCGCCCATTTCGATAAACATGCCTGCTTCCAGTTGCCGGGTGGAAGCCAGTGCCTGGGTGAACAACACAGGTTGACGGGCTTGCCGCAACCAGTAATCAGCGCTTGCGACACGATCTGTTTCCAGGCTGCCGGTAACACTCGACACAAACCGCAGACTTGGTTTTGACATGGGGATTTGCTCAAGACAAGCAGCTAAACCAGGTAACACTGCATCGATCTGAGCCGAATGGAAACCGCGCTTGACCGGCAACCACGCAGTCCCAAAGCCTTGTTGTTGTGCAGTCTCATCAAATTGCTGCAAGCCTGATGTGTGACCTGAGACTACCACTTGCTGATCAGCATTGATCGCCGCGATAGACAACTCACAGTCAGTTGCGTCAAGCAGTGCCTGCACGTGCAGCTGATCAGCAAACACAGCAAGCATGGCTCCTGTTTCAGGCAATGCTTGCATAACACGGCCTCGGCAACACAATATAGCAATTGCTGAGTTGACATCGAAAACCCCGGCCAGGCAGGCAGCGGCATATTCCCCAACACTGTGACCCAGCACCATCGAAGGTTTGATACCCCATGCCATCCACATCCGCGCCAGCGCATATTGCAGGCCGAACAATGCAACTTGTTCATGTTCAGTTCGTGCAAGCAATGATGCCGCATCAGAACCGTAGAGAATGTCTGACAATTTCGGACGATTCTGCGCCAGCATCGCATCATCACAGGTTTGCAATGCGGCGCTGAAGACCGGCTGAGTCAGATAAAGTGCATGTCCTGCTCCAGCAGTGACACTGCCTTGCCCGGCAAATAAAAACACCGGTCCCTGCTCAACCCCGGTAACAGGCACAAGAGTCTGAGCATGCAATACATGATTAAGAAATGAGTGTAATTGCTCGACCTGAGTCACCACTGTTGCGATGCGCCAGTTATCGTCATCACGGCTGATATTTGCTGAATAACAAAAGTCAACGAGTTGCCGGGGCTTGAGCGTAGCAAGTTTGCTGATATGTGCAGTGACCCAGTCACGTAATGCAGAATCGGAACGGGCTGACAGTTTAAACAGGTAACTGCCTGATTGTTGTGCGGTGGATTCTGGCTCTGCTTCAGATTGTTGATCAGGTTCAGCAACCATAATCTGGACGTTGGTTCCACTGAGTCCGAACGAACTCACCATGCCGATTCTGGATTTGGCATTCTGTGGCCAGTCGCTTAACCGATCAGCAACTTTCAGTGGATAGTCGCTCCAGGAAATCGCAGGATTGGGTTGGTCAAAATGTAAACTGGCAGGAATTTTTCCGTGCTGAATCGAAAGAATCAGCTTGATCAACCCGGCAATTCCTGCTGCTGCTTCCAAATGACCGATATTGGTCTTGACCGAACCCAGCAACAGCGGCTGTTGCGAATTCTTACGCAAAACCTGGGCCAGAGCATTGTATTCAATCGGATCTCCAAGCGCTGTTCCCGTACCATGCGCTTCCACATAACCCAGTGCATCTGCCGCAGTTTCTGTCACGTCCAGCAATTGCTGTAGCAGTTGTTGTTGGGCACGTCCATTAGGTACCGTTAATCCGCTGCTGTGTCCGTCATGGTCAACCACAGAGCCGCGAATAACCGCCAACACCCGGTCACCATCGCTTTGTGCGTCGGACCAGCGTTTTAAAGCCACCATGCCGGCGCCCTCGCCACGACCGTAACCATCCGCCGCAGCTGCGAAACTTTTACAACGCCCGTCTGTTGCCAATGCCCTGGCATCGGACATGAAAACAAACGCGGATGGCGATAACATCAACTGCACACCACCAGCCAGCGCCAGATTGCATTCCCTGGCGCGCAGACTCAAACAAGCCTGGTGAACCGCCAGCAATGATGAAGAACACGCTGTATCAATCGAGAAACTGGGGCCTTGCAGGCCCAGCTGGTAAGACAGCCGTCCAGATGCAAAACAAAACCCGTTTCCGGTTCCGGTATAGACGCCGGCGCTATCAAGATCGGATGACTGGCGCAATAATTCCAGATAGTCATGCTGACCGATTCCGACATATACGCCAGTGCGAGAATCTTTCAGGCGCTGACTGGCAATCCCGGCATGTTGCAGAGTTTCATAACCCAACTCCAGCAACAACCGCTGTTGGGGATCGATGTAATTTGCTTCACGAGGAGGAATTGCAAAGAATTCAGCGTCGAAACTATCGACCTGATCAAGAAAAGCCGCCTCACTAACATAAGTTGTGCCCGGTGCTGTTTGATCAGGATCAAAAATTGAGGAATGCTTCCAGCGATCATCTGAAATAGGGGCTGCCGCATCGACTCCGTTTAACAACATGTTCCAATATTGCTCAACTGAATCTGAACCACCAGGAAAACGGCAGGACATTCCAATCACGGCTATCGGTTCATTTCGATTACCATGTGAACTGTCCAGTCTGGCCTGCAATGTCTCGATTGTGAGAAATGCTTTCTGCAGAGGGGTCAGTGGTTTATTCTTGGATTCGGTAGCCAAATTGAACCTCTTGCCAGTAATGAGTTACGTTGTTACCGTCAGTTGCTGCCGCCTTGTGTCACTAACGCGCATCCACAGCATAACGAGTTGTTTAATTTTTTATGATACTGACCGATGACATGATACTTGTTGAATTAAATAACTTGATTATACTCCCGAACCAATATTGCATTGATTCAAGTTCTGAATTGAATCAGAACCAGTTCTTTTTATTTAAAAACTCATTCCCTCAAAAATTGTCAACAATTGTATCGTAAACAAGATTGCTAATTCCAGTGATTTTAACGTTCTGATATTTTATTCTTTAAAACAATAGCTTTGATATTTTTTAAATCAATCTAAAAGCAATTTAAGTGCCACTCATAAAACAATTATTTGGCACGATTATTGTCTGGAGTTACTCCAATAAATTTATTGAATAAAAGCAATAAACAGGCCTTTTTAATAGCCTTATTAAACAAACCAAATAGTTAACTGATTGACCACAATAGGGTCAGGCAAGCGTTTACAGGACTGGAGTCAGCATATTACGTTTG
>JAHZJL010000275.1 GCA_022600935.1 Gammaproteobacteria bacterium | reverse complement strand
GCTTGTGAATAAATGACTCGCTCGACGCACGGAACAACTTGATTCTTTCTGCTTGTTGTCAACGAATTGACCGAGGGGAAATAATAGACTTGCCAGGCACATTGATCGATTGGATTTCTCGGACTGAAAGTTGCTTCAATACCCAGTTCAGTATCGCTCATAAAAAACGCTAATACCCCTTGATTGGGCAATAACGAACCAGGCAATTGCAAGGCAATGTTCTCAAGATTGAGCTGCCCTATATACGCTAATGGCTCATCTTCAAACAACGGCCACTGAAAACCATCCGGCAAATCAGGATAACCTCCGAATTTCGATTCCCCTACCGGAAGAGGACGTGCTTTACGCGTGGTTTTCATAATTAACGGATTCGACCAAAGCGATTCGAGCTGTGGCGCTACTCTGGCCAACCCCGCTTTTTCAAAATTGGCGATCAAACCAAGTTTCGCTGAATATTTATGTGGTTTTTTGTAATCCGGATGTCCTAGCTCAGAGACAAAATTTGGAGTCACAGATTGCAGATCTGGTAATTCATGCAAACTGACTGTTTGCTCACTGAGAATCGCCAGTTTTTCACCAAACAGGCAAAAATCAGGACTGAAAACCAAACGTTTTCCATTGACTCCGGAGTTGTCGTGAATCACCGATTCAAACGGCATCATGCGGTGCGATTTACCCAACACTGTCGATGTTAGACACAACGAATTATCCGATGTAGACACAATCAAGTCTGTACTGTCAGCTGCTCTGATATCAACTGGCCAATCAGATGATACGCCGCGGTGAGGTTTGTACTTTGTAATTTTCCCGGAAACAATATCAACCCGGAAAACTTCACCGCCGTACATCCCGCAAACAATGTGCCCCAATTCACCTGTTCCAGCCAGACTGGAAATCGTTTTTTTACCAAAATCAAAAGTTTGCTCGATCTGGCCGGTGTCAGGGTTGATAACAATCAGTCCGGTTTTCTCACTAGAAATGCCATAATTAGCAACATATTTTCCTGCACACCATACTCCCTGAGGATGCGTAACAAATATATTTTTTGGCTGTTGATGCAAAATGCTCAAATTTTCATCTAAAGCCTTGATCTGGTAGCCTTGTGAAGTCGAAAACAACGCCGTTTTAGTCTCAGGATCAACAGCGACCGGAATTCCAACTTGGCTAAACTGTTGGAGAACATCCGGTTTTTTCCCCACATCAAAAATAGACTGTGAACTATTCATGTGATCAACACCTGCCAGATTTACTTCAAGCAGAACATCTCCAAAAACACAATTAACCAGACGATAAATGCGCTGACGATGAATTTCCTGATTCCCCCATTCACCGTCACCTGTCACAGACTGGTTTTGATTAGCAATTAAAATGCACTTATTGGCACCGGCACAGATATGATCAGGAAAACTGTAACTTGGAGTCGCTTCCAGACGAAAGTCACGCTGCAATTCCTCACTGTGACCGAAAAAATTAGTTTGACCGGGTTTTTCTCGCAGATATTGATTGGCATTAAAATTTTCAACAGGCCAGGGAATGGACAATTGTTCGGTTAAATCCAGCTTGTCCTCGCTTCCGATAGTGTTACTGTATGCATAAGTGTGGGTGTTATCACGTCGTTCAGCTCCACTCACCAGGTGTGGATGCTGGTAACCAATAGCCAGGTAGTGTCCTTCATAATCTAGTTTTATCAAACGTTCATTAATTGCAGTCATGCTATTCGATTCTCGTTAAATGCCAGAAATCCAGGATATTGATATTAATGAATGCTCTAGTCCCCACCACAGCCACTGCTGCAGCCTGAGCCGCTACATCCATCTCCGTCACTAGCGGTACTTGAACCACATCCAGCCCCACCACAGGAGCCACATCCGATATGGCTGGCACAATACTGGTTTTTATCGTCGGAATTTTTACAATTCAACCCATAATAGAAACCATCTTCAATATTGAGATCATGATCGATAGCGAATAATATCGGTAATTGAACGGGCTTGCGGGAATCGATGTTTTCAATATCGCAACAGATTTTCCAGGCGCGTTTAATCCCGCGCTGCGCTGCTGTACGGCGTTTCATGGATTCAGCTGGTACATGATGTAAAAATCGCCCTAACCCGTTGTCACAAAATTGCTTGTAATCCCGGGTATACAAAATAAACTGATGCCAGGCTTCATCAACCACTTGCGAAGGCATGGACACCACCTTTTTCCCGGCACGCCGGCATACCTCGAAGTATTGTTTCAACGCACTTTCTACCTGCAGCAAATCCTCTGCGTTCAAATGCGGATATGTGTTCTTGACCTTATCCAGGACATTATCCGGAAATAGATAATTGCTGATGTAATTGCTACGCCGATTATGAACACGCTTTTTGTTAGCGATAACAATCACTAATATTAATAGTATTCCGATAACAAGATAAACAAGCATGTCAAATTTGGTCGGCAATAAAGACAAGACATCAATTAACAGCTGGTTTAAACAACCAGGGCAGTTAATTGTCAATAATGGTATGAAGCAAGTATAGACAGTTTTACTTGATGACAATTAAAACAGGTGGAAGTGTGTCGAATCAGCCACACAGACAAACATCCAGCCAATGTATAAATTGGCGAAAGAGAAGTTGATCAGCAGATGATTAAGCTGATCAACAAGACAGAATAAATATGTTAATTCAGGATTGTGAGAAATTCACTTCTAACACATGGAATTCATGGTAATCAGTTAATCGCAACAACTCGATCCGCTTCAAAGTCTGGTTGCCAGAGTTTCTCCAGCTGATAGTAATCACGGGTTTTTTCCAGCATCAAGTGCGCCATTACATCACCAAGGTCAACCAATACCCAGTCGCAGACTTTCATGCCTTCTACTCCAATGGGGGTAATGCCTTGTTCCTTGGTTTTTTCAAGAATGTGATCGGCGAGTGCCTTGACATGCCGTTCGGAAGTGCCGGTCGCGATGACCATAAAATCGGTTACGCTGGATTTTCCCTGTACATCGATACAGGTAATATTTTTGCCTTTGTTATCGTCAATGGTATCAACAATCAGTTGCCGCAAGTTTTCAACAGATGTGTATTGTTCAGTCACATAAACCTCGTTTTAAGAAAAATATCATGTCGTTACGCAATCCTCCTATTTAATAAGCTTCTCATTCCTTTATCATTTTTCAGATCCGAAAGCTTGATCATTAATCAAGCGGAATGATTGAACGCCGAGGATAATAGTCATCATCCTCTCTGTATTTTACCACTTGATTAAACAATTTTTAAATTCATATGTCATTTCTTGTTAGAACGACTAAAAACACGATACACACACTCGCCAATTGAGTACATCAAGCATCTGCATTGAGTTAATGTTGGAGAAACAGGTGCATTAAAGCAACTGACCTGCTTCAACAATATGGTTTCTGAAGTGATATAAGAACAGAAAAACGCTGGCTGCAAAGTTGAAACAATGGCTTAAACCACAAACCCGGATACGTAATCCGATCAAGCGGGGTGCCAGTCAACAGTAGGCGAATCATTTGGTACTCAGCTCCATAAGACACGACCAATTGGCGAAACCGATGACATACAACTCGGTCTCAACGACCAAAATGCCTGTTGAGCAGAAACACGGTAACGCTTGGCCGTCGTGCTGCGTCCATGGTTAATAGGCACCTCTAATGCTTGCACCTTGGTTTGGCTGGTAGAGAGTTCATTATCCAGTGGTACAAAACCGTCTTAAAAGCTTAACCCTAGCGTCAGGAATTGCTGCCCCATCATGTGCCGTCCGGTCGTGTGATCAAAGTGACTGAAAATACCAGGTATCTTTTTTCCACAGCGTTGGACAATTGAATCATCCACCACAAACGCTTTCTTGCGATCGCAACGCAATAACTTGACCGCTTTTTATCAGCAAGTAGTGTATGACAGCAGCGTCAATTCAGGTCTTCTCGATTCATGGTGTCATACAACACATCTTTACCCATTCCTTGCAGACTATTAGGAACAAACATAGCGATTGAATCCTGTTTGAGCCATAACCATAGCGATTGCGTGAACATCACGTCACTGATAGGAGACCAAGAGCGTTTGTGAATCCAGAGCGGCGCAGGATTGCGTTCATTCCTATTTGCTTCCAGAGTGTGGCTAAGACATTATCAATCAACAGCCCGCTTTCTTGTAATAGATCAACAGTTAGTGCTGGTAATGTTGGTAATTATGAGGGATGAATCATCGGCACCCTTTTGCGTTTCAGATGATATCAAGTCAACCTATATTATACGCTTTTAGGCCGCACTTATATTTTATATTCAATCGGTTATATAGTCTTTATGAACTAATAAACTTTAGTTGATAACGACAGGCTGATCCAACAAACTCTTGAGGAAAATAATGAAAAAACTAACCACTTAATTTTCAATCAATCATTATCCTGATTCTTCCTGCAAGTGATTACTGTGTTCAATATCAAGCATGCCTTTTTCTCTAATGAATTGTATGATTGCATCCAATCCCTGTCCTGTTTTCAAATTGCTGAAAACGAAGGGTCGCTGGCTACGCATTTTGGTGGCGTCCCGATCCATCACTTTCAGTGACGCACCGATTATATCTGCCAGGTCGATTTTGTTGATCACCAGTAAATCAGAGCGGGTGATGCCTGGTCCACCTTTGCGGGGTATTTTGTCACCAGCGGATACATCGATGACATAGATGGTTAAATCGGCCAGCTCCGGGCTAAATGTGGCACTTAAATTGTCTCCTCCGCTTTCGACCAGAACGAAATCCAGGTTTATAAATCGTTCACAGAGTTGATCGACAGCTGCCAGATTCATCGAGGCATCCTCACGAATGGCGGTGTGCGGGCAACCGCCGGTTTCCACACCTATAATCCGTTCCTGTTCCAGAGCTTGACTTCGGATCAGGAATTGCTGGTCTTCACGTGTGTAAATATCGTTGGTGACAACGCCTATCTGGTAATCGTCTCGCATCTGTTTGCATATTGCATCGACCAGCGCGGTTTTTCCGGAACCTACAGGTCCGCCAATACCAATTCGTAATACCTGGTTTTCTGACATGGTAATTTTCCTCAGGATCGAAATAATCGTGAATACTGTGTTTCGTGGCGGCTCGACAGCATCACCTGGGCGAAGGCGCTGCCGCCGATATTGTGATCATCAATTGTCAATGCCTGTTCGACGAGACCCGGAATGTCGGTGGCTAGCTCGTACAATAGTTGTTGTCCTGCCACCTGACCCAATGGCACCAGCTTCACTGCACAGAGTATCTGATTTTCCAGCCAGCTCCATAAATAACCGGATAACGTAGTGGTTTTATCCAGTTTCCAATGCCTGGCTGCACAGGTAAACATTGCCACCAGCGTTGTATACGGAAAGCGATTCCAGCTTTCGGCTTTACTAATTTGCATCGATGTCAGCAAACTAGCTAGTGCCTGTCCTGTGTGGCGGTCTTCTTCACGCAACTCACTGGTTTCACGATATGCCATCAACTCCCGACTTAATTGTTGTAAAGAGTCTGTATTATTACCCTGCCAGGCGTCATAAAATCGGGATGCGAACGGCAAGTCAACTCTGGTTAGCGACTGTTGCATAATACCTCTCACCCACTCAGCAGTGTCATCACGATTGCTGATCACACCTTCTTCAACCGCAGTTTCCAATCCCTGTGAATAGCAAAACATGCCGATTGGCAACCCGGGGTTGACCAGTTGCAATAGCCGTAACAAGACCAAATCAGTCATGCTGGTGGTGGTGCCCATGATAGGCTCCGGTTTCCGGTTCAAAAGGTAGTTGCACATGTTCGACGCTTAAATGCATTTGCTCCAGCATTGCATCCAGTACGTGATCTCTCAAATAACGCAATTCACCCTTTAGAATCTGCAACGGCACATGGCGGTTGCCGAGATGGTAAGCTGCTCTGGTTATTTGCAGCAAATCATCGCAATACAGCACAGAAACCGGCTCGGATGCCGCGTTGATCAGTACACTGAACAGGTTGGGCCCGGTCACGACCATACCGGAGCGCAACACTTGTCCGCGTTTTAAAAACAACCCAACCGCGCGACCATTATCTGTTGTTGCAGAAAACCGGCTTTTCTGTCTGAATTCAAACGGCAGGGTTAAACTGTCGTCAGCGCGGGTCTGTGTTGAAGCAAGTTCAGTGAGCTTTAATAACATATGTCAAAACAAAAAATAACGTTGCGCCATCGGTAATACCCTGGCTGGTTCACAAACCAGCAACTCGCCGTCTGCTCGCACTGTGTATAATTGTGGATCGACTTCAATGTGCGGCTGGTATTGGTTGTGAACCATGTCTTGTTTATTAACTGTTCGCGTCCCAGCCACTTTTCCAATCAGCGACCGCAGACCGATTGACCCGGGAACATCTTGCTGCAGTGCTGCAGCAGATAAAAACAGCATCGAGGTTGCTTCGCAGGCCCCGCCGAAAGCACCAAACATTGGTCGGTAATGCACTGGCTGCGGTGTTGGAATCGAGGCATTGGGATCACCCATAGGCGCAGCGGCGATCATTCCGGCTTTGACAATGATACTGGGTTTGACGCCAAAGAATGCAGGATCCCATAACACAAGATCGGCCAATCTGCCGGTTTCCACGGAGCCGACTTCATGGGCAATCCCGTGACTGATTGCCGGATTGATGGTGTATTTGGCGATATAGCGTTTGATTCGGTAATTATCATGGCGACTGCTATCCTGCTCTAACGTCCCACGTTGCACTTTCATCTTATGCGCGGTTTGCCAGGTGCGCATGATGACTTCACCAACCCGACCCATAGCTTGTGAATCGGAGGCAATCATCGAGAATGCGCCTTTGTCATGTAATATATCCTCGGCTGCGATAGTTTCGCGGCGGATTCTGGATTCGGCAAACGCCACATCTTCGGCGATGGATGGATCCAGATGATGGCAAACCATCAACATATCCAGATGCTCGTCCACAGTATTCACTGTATAAGGCCGGGTTGGATTAGTCGAAGACGGCAGTACATTAGTTTCACCGCAGGCTTTGATTATATCCGGGGCATGACCACCACCGGCACCTTCGGTATGGTAGGTATGAATAGTGCGCCCTTTCATCGCTGCCAGTGTATCCTCGACAAATCCCGATTCATTCAAGGTATCGGTATGAATTGCAACCTGGACATCGAATTGCTCGGCAACGCTCAGGCAACAATCGATTGCAGATGGCGTTGTACCCCAGTCTTCATGCAGTTTCAGACCCATCGCTCCGGCTTTGACCTGCTCTTCCAGGGCAGCAGGCAAACTGGCGTTACCTTTTCCAAGTAATCCGAAATTCATGGGGAAATGATCCAGTGACTGTAACATGCGATGCAGATTCCACGGACCTGGCGTGCAAGTAGTTGCATTGGTTCCGGTAGCCGGCCCGGTCCCGCCACCAATCATGGTGGTCACCCCTGACATCAAGGCTTCCTCGATCTGTTGCGGACAGATGAAATGAATATGGGCATCAATGGCACCCGCAGTGAGTATCTTGCCCTCACCCGCAAGAATTTCGGTTCCGGGGCCAATAATGATATCGACATTGTGCTGGGTATCCGGGTTGCCGGCTTTTCCGATACCCGCGATGCGCCCATCCTTGATGCCGACATCGGCTTTGACAATACCCCAGTGATCAATGATCAAAGCATTGGTGATAACCAGGTCCATAGCTGTATCGGAGGTTGCCTGGCTTTGTCCCATGCCATCGCGAATCACCTTGCCACCGCCAAATTTGACCTCATCGCCGTAAACAGTCAGATCCTGCTCGACTTCGGCTATCAACTCGGTATCCGCCAACCGCACCCGATCTCCGACGGTCGGGCCGAACATATCACAATACGCCTCACGGCTGATCTTGCTCATTGTTCATCACCCAGTTCACCCATCACTTGCTGACGAAATCCGTAGACCACTTTCCGGCCAACATATTCAACCAGAGTAATCTCGCGCTCCTGTCCGGGTTCGATGCGAATAGCAGTTCCCGCTGGAATGTCGGCGCGGTACCCTCGGGCTTTTTCCCGGTCAAATACCAGAGCTGGATTAGTCTCGTAAAAATGATAATGAGAACCTACCTGAATCGGCCGGTCGCCACTGTTAGCGACGGTTAATACAATGCATTTGCGTCCGGTGTTGAGCTCAATGTCTCCGGGTTCCGGGAACATCTGACCAGGTATGATTTGTTGTTCGGACATCATGATGCTCCTACTTGAACAGGCTTACTGAATTGGGTCATGCACAGTGACCAGTTTGGTGCCATCGGGAAAGGTGGCTTCTACCTGAATGTCATGCAGCATTTCGGCGATTCCGTCCATGACTTGCTCGCGGTTTAATAGCGTGCGTCCGTATTCCATCAGCTCCGAGACAGTCTGCCCGTCTCGTGCCCCTTCCATTACAGCTGCTGAAATCAGTGCAACCGCTTCCGGGTGATTCAGTTTCACACCACGGTCTTTGCGTTTTTCAGCGACTAGCGCCGCAGTAAATATCAATAATTTGTCTTTCTCTCGTGGGGTAAGCTGCATAAATCACCTCGTTATCACGTCGCCCAGATACGCGGAGTACAGTGTTCAAGACCAATCAAGTCTTGCCGGACCAGCTTGCGCACTGCTTCAAAAAAACTACGTATTTCAGATGTTTGGCTGGCAACAGCCCGGCACACCAGTAAATCGTCCAGTAGCGTCACAGCACATCCTGATTGCGTAGATATCAAGTCCCTAACTGCTTGCAAAGAATTGTCACCAGCTTTCCAGACCAGTAAAGAACCGAACGCTGTTTGCCGTTTCAAACCCCATTTTGCCTGCCAGACTCTGGCATCGACCATAAGCCGTTCATTCATCACAGGATCATTGTTACAACGAACTGACCAGCGCGTGTTAATCTCTCCGCTGTTAAACTCTTCACCCGCAGCCGGTCGTCCCAGTGCGAAGATTTCCCAACCAATAAACGCGCAGCTATCACTGAGTTCAACATTAATGCCTGAGTTTAACTGCGCGCCTTGATAAACAATGGTTTCTTGGGGTAGCCATTCCAGCGTTGCACCTTCAGCGACTTTTAATTGAATATCCTGTTCGGCAACCTGGCCGACACTGCGATAAAACTTGCCAGCACCCGGCGTTGTTATCACTACCTGGCAATCACTGGCAGTTTCCACATCAATCGACAATCGATCGCCACCGACAACGCCTCCTGGTGGATGCAGCAGATACACATGGCAACAATCACCCTCAGGATAAAACGGTCGTTGTACCCGTAATGGCCCCTGGTGCCTGCGTAGCACCAGAGCTGTGCGACCATTGCGCCTCTCGAACCCTAATGCTATCCTGGCTTGCCAGTGCAAGCGTTCATCATCAGCTCGCTGTTCGCTGCAACTCACCATAGTTGTGGTCTTCGTCTTCTACCGGGTTATCAAATTGTTAACAACCACCAGCCACCCAGTCCTGCGCATAGCCAGCCGTAGAGCCTGACCAATGGTTGTTGAACAGTCTCAGCGATGCCTGCAATCATGACACCACTGCCTGTTAACAGTGCTGAGGACAATATAAAACCAAGTGAATAATTGAACATCGTTCCGCTTTGCGTCCATTCATAGGCATGGACATAACCTTGACAAAAACCGATCAGCAGCAAAACAGTTGCCGGGATATATTCCCGACGTATATGCTTAAGCAGCAACAAGCCGGTAACAAGCACTGAAACAGTCATCAATTCTTCAACGTGACTCAGCGTAAATCCTGCATAGCGAAACAGCGCACCAATCGATACGGCTAATACAATCGCGGCAAACATTGCTATCGGTTTAGCTCTTCTACCGCAAGCGATCCAGATTCCAGTGCCGAACATCACCAATAGATGATCCAATCCGGTCAGTGGATGACTGAAGCCACCGACAAATCCAGCGTTCAAATCAAACACGGAATGTGCGTGAACAGTCCCGCTTATTCCACTCATCATCAACACCAGTGTTATTGAATGCCATAGATGCTTATTCATAATTAACTCCCGCTTATACAGTCAAATAGTGTTTTACAATGTCATCGCCCAGCTCGCTCATTTCCCCGGATGCAACACCACGACCTCTGTCCATGATGAAATAGTGACTTGCCACTTTGCGCGCAAACGGTAATTTTTGCTCAACCAGAAGTACAGTGACCTGCAATTCACGATTAATTCTTGAAATCGCATCATGAATGTCAGTTTTGATATCATGCTCAACCTTGACCGGTTTACCTCTGGCCCGGTTCAACCGAGTGATGACGTCACCGATTTCATTAACTATATTAGGTTGAATACCTTCGGTGGGTTCGTCGAGGATCAGCAGTGAAGGATTCAATACCAATGCCCTGCCGATTGCCAGTTGTTGTTGTTGACCGCCGGATAAATCCCCGCCGCGCCGTCTCAACATGTCTTTCAAGACCGGAAAAATGTCATAGACCTGCTCCGGAATCGATTTGATACCTTGTTTGCTCGCTGCCCGTAACCCGGTTTTCAGATTTTCCTCAACTGTCAGCAATGGAAAAATATCACGGCCTTGTGGTACATACGCAATACCCAAGGCGGCACGTTGTTCTGCTTTAGCCTTGATCAATGATTGATGGTTAAATGTCAGCGAACCCCCGGAAACCGGTATCAAACCCATAATACTTTTTAATAATGTGGTCTTGCCAACTCCGTTACGGCCCATCAAACACATGCACGCGCCTTCAGGAACGTCCAGATCGATGTCCCACAAGGTATGGCTGCCACCGTAATACTGATTCAATGCGCCAACCTTCAACATGTTGCATCACCCAGATAGACCTGAATCACACGCGGATCATTTTGTACTTCATCCATGCTGCCTTCGGTCAACACTGCGCCTTCGTGCAACACCGTGACCTGATTGGCGATCGAGCGTACAAATTCCATGTCGTGTTCGACAACAATAATCGAATGCTTGCCACGTAACGACAACAATAATTCTGCGGTGCGGTCAACTTCCTGATGGGTCATTCCTGCTACCGGCTCATCAACCAGCATCAGCTTCGGTTCCTGCATCAACAACATACCGATTTCCAGCCACTGTTTCTGGCCATGCGACAAAACTCCGGCCTGCTGGTGTCGCATATCCTGCAACCCGATAGTTTCCATAACTTCATCGATCCGTTCCTGTTGCGCGGCGTTCAAACTTGCCAGCAAGGTAGTCCAGACTCGTTTATCAACATGCATGGCCAGTTCCAGATTTTCCGAGACATTTAACTGCTCGAAGACGCTGGGTTTTTGAAATTTGCGACAGATTCCAGCCTGGGCGATACTCGGTTCATCCATTGCCAGGCAATTCATGGTTTGCCCGAAGTAGACCAGTCCACTATCCGGTCGCGTCTTACCGGTAATCACATCCATCAATGTGGTTTTACCTGCACCGTTGGGGCCGATCAGGCAACGTAATTCGCCGCTGTCAATATACAAGGAAAGATTGTTCAGGGCTTTGAATCCATCGAAGCTGACACTGACATCTTCCATGTACAAAATAGTACGATGAGAAATATCAAGCTCACCCGCCAGCACCGGGCGTTTGACGAAGTCAAATGTATGATAACGATCGATTAACGTCTCACTCATTTGAGTCAACTCTGTTTCAATCGCAGCTTGTTAAAACTCAGTCCAGCGAGACCGTCAGGTAAAAACACTGTCACCAGAATGAACATGGCGCCCAGGCTAAACAACCAGATCTCCGGTAATAACCCAGTCAACAAGGTTTTACAAAAATTGACCAGAATCGCGCCAATAATCGCGCCGTACAAGGTGCCACGACCACCGACAGCAACCCAGACCACCAGTTCCAGAGAGTGCAGGGGGGAGAACTCGCTGGGGTTGATGATCCCGACCTGCGGAACGTACAACGCTCCGGCGATGCCGGCCAGCATCGCGGATAGCACAAACACCCAGAGTTTGAATAACTCGACCCGGTAGCCGAGAAATCGTACTCTGGATTCATGATCGCGCAATGCTGTTACAACCCGACCCAGTTTTGTACTTACAAGCCAGCGGCATGCCAGCAGTGAAGTAATCAAAGCCAGACCGGAAAACAATAGCAAACAGGCCCTGACTGCATCGGATTGCAGATTAAATCCAATAATATCCTTGAAATCGGTCAAACCGTTATTGCCGCCAAAACCCATTTCGTTGCGAAAAAAAGCCAGCATCAAAGCGTAGGTTAGTGCCTGAGTGATAATCGACAAATAGACGCCAGTAACACGCGAACGAAATGCCAGCCAGCCGAATACGAATGCTAGCAAGCCTGGAACCAGCATCACCATCAACATGGCAAATCCGAAATGATCGAATCCATGCCAATACCAGGGTAATTCCTTCCAATTCAAAAACACCATGAAATCAGGCAAAACAGGATCACCGTAGACACCACGCGAGCCGATCTGCCGCATTAGATACATGCCCATGGCATAACCGCCCAGAGCAAAAAAAGCGCCCTGACCCAGCACCAGAATTCCACAATACCCCCAGACCAGATCTAACGACAATGCCAGTAAGGCAAAGGTCAGATATTTTCCGATCAAGGACACGGTATATGCGGAAAAATACAGTGCCGAGCCAGGCGCAAACACCAGATTACACACTGGAATGACAATGGTGACAACGGCTAACAACAACAGAATCAGTTGCAATGGCCGGTCTTGCTGAAGCGCTGAAAATAACATGTTACGCCTCGGCCGCCCGGCCTTTTTGTGGAAACAATCCTTGCGGACGTTTCTGAATGAACAGGATAATAAACATCAGCACCAGAATTTTCGCCAATACTGCTCCGGCATGCGGCTCCAGAACCTTATTGGCGATACCCAGGGTAAACCCGCCAACCAGGGTGCCCCACAAATTCCCGACCCCACCAAACACCACTACCATGAAACAGTCGACAATATACGACTGACCAAGATTAGGGCCGACATTGGTGATTTGGCTCAGAGCTACTCCTGCGACTCCGGCAATCCCGGAGCCAAGACCGAAGGTCAACGCATCGACACGGTCGGTCGGAATCCCCATGGCTTTAGCCATAGAGCGGTTTTGAGTGACAGCGCGTACCTCTAAACCCAGTCGGGTACGCTTTAATATCAGCAGCAACAAGGCAAACACGATCAGGCAAAATACCAGGATATACAAACGGTTCAAGGTCAACGATAAAAACTCATTGATCTGCAGCGAGCCGCTCATCCAATCCGTTGCTGAAACACTCCGATTCAACGGAGTAAAGATACTGCGTACAGTCTGTTGCAAAAACAGGCTAACGCCGAAAGTCGCCAGCAGCGTTTCCAGCGGTCTTCCGTAGAGAAAGCGAATGACACCGCGTTCGATTATAATCCCGACCAGTCCGGAAACCAGAAATGCCGCAGGTATAGACAGTAGCAGAGCCATACTCAGCTGGTCTGGCAGAATTTTCTGCATAACATACGTGGTATATGCACCAAGCATCATCAGCTCACCATGCGCCATATTGATCACGCCCATAACCCCAAACGTAATCGCCAAACCAATTGCCGCAAGAACCAGAACCGCGCCCAGACTCAGCCCAAAAAAAACAGTTTGCAAATTAGCGTAAAACTGAATTCGGGATTCAATTGAGGTAATCACCGATTTGGCGCGTCGGCGCATTGTTTCATCTGCTTCCAAAAACTGACCCTCAGCATCGGTATCCAAAATATGCCGGATTCGGTTTAACGCATCCTGGCTGGGATATTGCTTCAGTCTTTGTAAAGCATCCAGCCGGGTATCGGTTTCTCCATGATCGAGTTCATACAATGCCACTGTAGATTGCAAAGCATTCAAAACTTCTTTGTCGGCTTCCTGAGCCAATCGAATTTGAAGTTTGTCATAAATGCTCTGATCAAGTTTTTTAGATAATGTTTTCACAGATTGCAAACGCGTTTCAGCAGAATTGTCATTCAACTGCAACATAGCAATCAATACTCGCAACTGGGAACGTATACGATTGGTCACAGTGATTGTTTTCAAT
>JAHZJL010000274.1 GCA_022600935.1 Gammaproteobacteria bacterium | reverse complement strand
AGACATCGTTGCAGAGTCGTCACGCCCATTATTGCAAACTGTCATACATCGCTTGAAAAATGGTGAGCAGATCCCGCAATATGAAGCTCCGCGCATCACCAAGAGTGGCAAGATTATTAAGGTTTCGGTCACCCCGACCGTGTTGTATTCAAGCTACCACAAACAGGAGTTGATTGCCTTTACCGAACGCGATATCAGCACCCAGCATCAAGAGGTCAAAGACGAGAGTATCCATTTTATTCAAGACTTGATTGCGATGTTAGAACATGACAGTGAAGCAGTCATTGTCTTCGAACCGCTCGGTCAAATCGTTGCCTTGAACCAAACAGCCGAAACTTTATATGGTTGGACCAGACAAGAGCTGACCGACTCAGTATCGATTTTTGAGTTGACCACTCAGCAGGATCACTCAGAGTTACAAACCCTGATGAATGAGCTACAAAACAACCAATTCTGCCCGGTGTCCCGACAATTCAGTCGTATCACCAAACATAACTCCAGCATTCAAGTGATGGCCAGCTTCTCGCTGTTAGGCAACACCAGTAATGAATGCCACTTCATCATTAGCAGAGAACAGCATATTTCCGCATGAGCGGCAATCCCGATCGCCTGAAACGCGATCTCAGACTACGCGCTGAACAAATTATTCAATCCCAGGCAGACGATTCCAGCTCGCTTTCAACAAACGATGTCTATACGCTGGTCCACGATCTCAATGTTCACCAGATTGAACTTGAACTGCAAAATGAGGAGCTTAAACAAGCCCATAATGAATTACAGGAAAGTCAAAACCGCTTTTACCAATTATTCGAATTAGCCCCGGTCGGATACCTGTGCCTGGACCAGAACGGGTTAATACTGCAATCCAACAAAACCATCCAACAACTGCTGGGATATACCACACCTGAAATCAATGGCAAATACTTCGTCAATTTCGTTTATCCGGACGACCTCAGTATTTACTCGGCTCGCTTCAAAGCATTTTTTTCACACCCCGAAAATAAAACACTGGAATTACGGCTAACCATTAAAGCCAATGAATGCATTGTTGTTGAATTCAAAGCCAGGTTGGTCGACAGCAAGTTATTCAAATTTTCTGCAACTGAGGCCCAGAATAGCAACAACAGACTACTGGTCAACGTAGTCGATGTCAGTCAACGCTATCGCGCAGAACAAGAACTGCAATTAGCAGCTAAAGTCTTTGAAACCAGTGAAGAAGGCATCCTGATTGTTGATGCCTTTTCAAAAATATTGAAAGTCAATGCCTCTTTCACTGCGATTGCCGGCTATCAAGCGCAAGACGTCATTGGTAAAACACCTGCTATTCTCAAATCAGGACGGCATGACGAACATTATTTTCAGTCCATGTGGTCTCGCATCCATCGGCATGGCTCCTGGCAAGGAGAAATCTGGAATAAACGTAAAAATGGCGATCTCTACGTTGAATGGCTCAGCATCACCAGCATCAAGGATCGCTATGGCAGAATCAGTCATTACATTGGTATTTTCACCGATATTACTGTACGTAAGAAAAATGAGGAACAAATCGAAAAACTTGCACACTACGACCCATTAACCGACCTTCCCAACCGCATACTCCTTAACGACAGATTAAAACAAGCAATCATTCAGACCAACCGTCATCATCGTTATTTAACTGTCATGTTTCTCGATATGGACCGCTTCAAACTGATCAACGACACCATGGGCCATTTTGTCGGTGACTTGTTACTTCAGGAAGTTGCCAAACGTCTGCTGTCCTGCGGCAGAGAAAGCGATACAGTGGCCCGTTTCGGGGGTGACGAATTTATCATTGTCCTGATTGATTTCGACGACGAATCTCTGGCACTGACCCATAGTAAAGAGATAGCCAGTAAAATCCTCAAAGCATTCAGTACACCGTTCGAACTTGATGAAGGCAGTTTCAGCAGTTCGACGAGTATCGGAATAGCGGTGTTTCCAAAACATGGGCAAACAGTGACTGAGCTGGTAAAAAATGCAGATACCGCCATGTATCACGCAAAATCATCCGGGCGAAATAACTACCAGATGTATACAGATACCATGCATGACGAAAATTTCAAACGCAGTCAGATGATCCATGACATTCAGCTCGCTGCTCATCTGCAACAATTTACGGTGTTTTACCAACCCAAAATCAATTTAATAACTAATGAAATAACAGGTTTGGAAGCGCTGGTTCGATGGAAACACCCGCAATATGGTCTGGTTTTACCCGATGAATTCATTTCCAGCGCGGAGGAATCCAAAGCAATCCTGGAGCTTGGTGCATATATCCTGAAAACAGCATGTCAGCAATTAAAGCACTGGCATCAACAAGGACATCACAGCCTGACCATCAGCGTCAACCTCTCCACACGTCAACTCTTGCAGAACAACCTGACCGACATTATTTCAAACATTTTGTCAAACACCGGGCTGGATCCAAAATTCCTGGAACTGGAAATCACCGAATCCGTGATGATGGAAAATATCACAGACGCTATCGGAATTTTAAAATCCCTGATATCAATGGGATGTACCATCACTCTGGATGATTTCGGTACCGGTTATGCATCACTGACCTACCTGAAACGGTTACCGGTACACTGTTTGAAAATCGACCGTTCGTTCATCTACGATCTAACCACGGAGCCAGACGATAACATTATCGTCGATTCAATCCTGTCAATTGCTAACCATATGCAACTGAAAGTCATTGCCGAAGGTGTCGAAACCGAACAGCAAGTCAATTATCTGAAAAACAAAGGCTGTTATATCGGCCAGGGGCATTATTTCTCACCCCCACTCCCTGCCCGGCAAATCGTTATACCTGCCCGTGATCAGGAAGTCACCAGCCTGAAACCAGCCTGACAGCATTTTGGCTGGCTTGTTCAGTCAGGGTCTACTCCGGCTGGATATCGATCAACAATTCACCTGGCGTCACTGCATCACCTTTTGTGACATAAATCGCAGTAACCTTGCCTGATGCCGGGGCGCTGATTTCGGTTTCCATTTTCATGGCTTCTGTGATCAATACAGCCTGGCCGGCTTTAACCGGCTGGCCAACCTGAACCAGCACATCGATGATGTGACATGGAATATTTGCAGTGACGTGGCCTGAGCCAGTGGCTTCCGGCCGTTTGCTGGAAATTGCGCTTTTCACCGCTCCGCTGGCGCCACCTTCAAGGACAATGTCGTCCAGAGTTTCAACAATTACTTCCTCAGGTACGCCATCGACCATGAAATAGAAGTGACGATTGGACTGTTGTTTGGGTCCGGCACCTGTGACCTTGACGTGATATTCTTCGCCATGTAATGAAATGTTGAATTCGGTCGGGGCTTTTTTCTCGGGCAAGTCCTCTGGAACCTCCGATAGCAAGGCTTCTGGAACCAGACTCCCTGCCTGGCGCTGCTCGAGAAACTGTCTGCCAATATCAGGGAACATCGCATAACTCAGCACATCGTCTTCATTACCGGCAAGTGAACCGATTTCTTCCTGTAATTGCGCAAACTCAGG
Source organism: Gammaproteobacteria bacterium (assembly GCA_022600935.1). Taxonomy (GTDB): domain Bacteria; phylum Pseudomonadota; class Gammaproteobacteria; order Methylococcales; family DRLZ01; genus DRLZ01. Next base: position 12,851 of record JAHZJL010000274.1, on the reverse strand, counting down.
TTGCAACAAATCCGCCGGTCGGCAATCAATCACCTCTTCCTTGCCGATTGCGCGTTTTTGCAACTCCAGGTTGACGGAACCCGGCGCCAGCCCGTAGCCTCCCTGTAGATAACGCTTGACCTCATTGGTGATGGTTTCATAACGCGTTCCGGTTAAAACGTTCAGAACCGCCTGGGTTCCAACGATTTGCGAAGTTGGCGTCACTAAAGGTGGATAACCCAAATCTTTCCTGACCGCCGGTATTTCGTGATACACCTCATCGATGCGATCAAGCGCTTCGCGTTCCTTGAGCTGGTTGGCCAGATTTGAAATCATTCCACCAGGTACTTGAAACACGTGGACTCTGGAATCAACTCCGGTGAAATCGCTTTCATATTGGTGGTATTTTTTTCTGACCTTGGCGAAATAGCTGTTGACGTCCTGCAGTTTCTGCAAATCAAGCCCTGTGTCATAGTCCGTATCGAGCAATGCTGAAACCAGACTCTCGGTGGGTGGGTGACTGGTTCCGCCAGACCAGGATGACAATGCGGTATCCACATGCCTGCATCCAGCTTCGATTGCTTTGAGCTGGCACATTTCTGCCAGCCCTGATGTCGCGTGTGTGTGTAAGTGAATAGACAGGTCCACTGAATCAGTCAAGGCTTTGACCAGCTCCGATGTTCGAAACGGTGTCAGCAATCCGGCCATATCCTTGATCACGATTGAATCACAACCCAGGTTTTCCAGTTCACGACCCAGCTTCACAAAGCTGTTAATATCATGCACCGGGCTGGTGGTATAACAGATTGTTCCCTGGGCATGTTTGCCACAGTGTTTGGTGACTTCAATTGCCTTGCGTAAATTGCGCACATCATTCAGAGCGTCGAAAATACGAAACACATCCATACCGTTTTGAGCGGCCCTTTTGATGAACATTTCGACAACATCATCCGAATAATGCCGGTAACCCAGTAAATTCTGGCCACGCAAAAGCATTTGCAATGGGGTATTCGGCAATGCCTGTTTTAAGCTGGCCAGCCGCTCCCAAGGGTCTTCCTTGAGGAAACGCAGACAGGCATCAAACGTTGCTCCTCCCCAGCATTCCAAAGACCAGTAGCCAATCTCATCAAGCATGGAACAGGCAGGTAACATGTCCTCGGTGCGCATCCGTGTTGCAATAAGCGACTGATGAGCATCTCTGAGGATAACATCGGTAATATGGACTGTTTGCATCATCTTTTTAAAACTATAAACCTGTATGGGAAGCAATGACTGAGGATAATACGCTGGCCAGAACTTCTGGGCGCGGCTTGTTGGAATAATTGATCAGCTCGGGGTGTTTTTCGACAAAACCAGTATTGAAGTCGGCCTGCTGGAACTCGGGATGGGACAGAATCTGCAGATAATACGGTATCGTGGTTTTAATACCAAATAAACCGATATCCCGCAACGCTCTTTCAGCCCGCTTGATGGTATCGTGCCAGGTTGCAGCGCTGACAATCACCTTGGCCAGCATGGAATCAAAATATGGCGGTACCACATAGCCGGTGTAAATCGCAGTATCGGTGCGAACTCCGGGGCCACCCGGTGCATAATATCGGGTTATCTTGCCAAAACTGGGTAAAAAGTTATTTTTCGGGTCTTCGGCATTGATCCGCAATTGAATGGAATAACCGCGCTTGGTGATTTCATCCTGGGTATGACGTAACTCCAGACCAGCTGCGATACGAATCTGCTCCTCGATAATATCAACCCCGGTAATACTCTCGGTGATGGTATGCTCGACCTGTACCCGGGTATTCATTTCCATGAAATAGAAACGCCCGGTGTCATCGAGTAAAAATTCCACTGTTCCGGCATTACTGTATCCGACAGCTTTGGCAGCCATGACTGCCAGTCCACCGATATATTGACGCTGTGCTTCGTCGAGTTGCGGGGAAGGAGCAATTTCAATGAGTTTCTGGTTACGGCGCTGAATTGAGCAATCGCGTTCATACAGATGAATCGCGTGACCGTGTTTGTCGGCAAGCACCTGGACTTCGATGTGTTTGGGATTGACAATGCATTTTTCCAGAAACACTTCGGCGCTGCCAAATGCCTTGGTTGCTTCCGAAATCACCCGGTCATAGTTATGTGTGAGTTCCTGGGCATTGTCACAACGCCGAATTCCTCGACCACCGCCACCTGAGGTTGCTTTTAACATAATCGGATACCCGACAGCTTCAGCGACTGTTAAAGCCTCGTCAACGTCATCCAGATTACCTTCAGAGCCAGGTGTCACGGGCAACCCTGCCGCTGTCATTGCATGTCGCGCCTGGGTTTTATCACCCATTTTAAGAATCACTTCAGGGTCAGGACCAATGAAGACAATATTCCGTTCTTTACAGGCTTCAGCAAACTTTGCATTTTCAGACAGGAATCCGTAGCCGGGGTGAATGGCATCACAACCTCTGGAAATTGCCAGATCAACCAGTGCATGGATATTGAGGTAACCATTCAGCGGTTCCTGGCCTATACAATAGGATTCGTCAGCTTTTTTTACATGCAGGGAATAACGATCTGCTTCAGTGTAAATTGCCACTGAACGAATGCCCATTTCGGCACAGGCCCTTATGATCCGGACTGCGATCTCTCCGCGATTAGCGATTAATATCTTGCGTAACATGAGTTATCTATTATCAAATAAAGCGTTGAATCATATCAAAATCAAACACATCATGGGATTTTAAATCTGTTGTTCATGTCTCACAATTCCAACCTGAATTGCTTTCCGGAACGATAGGCTTGATCAGAACCGTTGCTTCTTAGACAATTACGAACAGGAAATTTTTGATGACCTGTTCATCTCTTGGCGTCTGTTTGAAAATAATAATGTTCAGGAATTGTTACATCGAAGATGAATTGATCGTCGCTTGATCAAGTGTTGTGGTTACCATTGGATTCGATAGTGAGATATGGCAGCAACACGTGCTGCTAGAGTGGATACAGTGTATCAAATTGATCCGGGATTGAGAATCACTGACACGTGATTTTCGTTTAACCCTGGTTTGCAGACGGCTGGATCTGGCTTATCCAGCCTGGGATTCGGACATAACCATCCCTGGTTTGAATCCATTGTTTTCCTGCCGTATCCGGCTTTGAATCCAACTCAAAGCCCTGTCGAATATAGGCTGGTCAAATCCTTTCAGTATATTCAGTTTACCGTCTTGATTTGCCTGATAAAGTTCCATAACAGACTGGATGGCAATTTGCTTGCCTGCTTCGTTGACAATCAGGCATTGAGTATTATCCTCATTGACCCAGGAAATTCGTCCACGGGTTGGTTTTTCCTTGTCTTCATCGATCAACTCGAGTCTCACTCCAACAGTGAACATCTTCTTGATATCCTCGTTGATCGATTTAGACGCTTTTTTCTGTTTGAAACTTTCTTTCCACTCATCCGGCATGATGCGTGTTAACGAATTAAAGCGTTTGGCCTCGCCTTCATTATTACCTGATTCTGTTTCGTTAACCTGAGTGTAATAACCCAGCAGAACCAGTTCGTGACATTTTTGCAGTTTATTGACCAGGTTTTCCAGATCCTCTTCAGAACTCCCGGATAATTCAATTGCTGCACGGGTTTTGGCGACAATACGCGGCAGACGTTTTTTCAACTTGATGCGATCTTCGATACTCTGCTTGGGCTCCACACTCCAGATCAACTGATCTGTCAGCTTGAGTGCTTTCTTCCATTCCTCACTGGATTCTCCGTTTCTGAGCAAGGTAATCATCAGGTAATTACCCCAGGAACTCATTAACATGGATTCCATGACTTTGGGAATCTGGGGATGTTTGATCAAACGGTCAATGACAGACCTTGAGACAACTTCCCTGGCCAGCTTGATTTTATCCTGACCTTTCGCTGCATCGATCGCACGTTTCTCGACGACTGCATGACGGCGATTGATGGCTTCCATCGCCTCGTTGAACTGTTCGACGAGTTCTTCAAACAGCTCGGCTTCCTTGTCAAACTCCTCAATAACCCGTTTAACTGTTTCACGAATCTTGGTAATAATGTTGAGCGCATTTTTATTGCTGGAATCGCAATACACGCCGGCTTTGCTCAACACATCGAGTAAGTTTCGTGCCGGGTGGTCGGGTTCCATAAAAAACTGGCGATCCAGCAATGCGACTTTAAGATACGGGGTATGCAGATGACATAACAATGCCTTGATATTGTCCGGAAGATTATCATCATTGAGAATATATTCGAATAACAATCCGACCATATCAATCAAATCGGCATCTGCTGAATCCGGTTCTGTTTCGGCAACTTCCTTGGAAATCTGTGCAGTTTGTTGAGAGATATGCTGGCGCGCAGCATCCAGAGATAAATTTGCAGTATCCCCCAGCACCATCGGATTGAGTGACTGCTGCATGGAGCCAATTGTTGTCACCAGGTGATCGCGGCGCTGCTGAACCTGTTGTGGTGATATTTGTTGCGGTGCTGCAGCCAGACCTGCGTTGACCTGCATTTCCCTGCGTTCAGACAGCAAGGACATAATACCTTGCACAATATCCTGCTGAACCTCTTGTCTCAGTGCCGGTTGAGCTTGATCCTGAGGAATTCCGAGATCTTGAATATCGGCAGCTTGTTCCTCCAGCTCTTCATTAGCAGCCTGGTTGTGGAGATCTGCCTGACCACCAGACGAACCATTAGCTTGAGAACTATAGGTGATGTTTGGCAGGATACCTGCCTCAATCAGCATTGCATTGAATTTTGCGTAAATCTCATCGAGTTTATTAATGACATGTTGATGAAACGCATGAATCAGCGATTGTTCACCGTATAATTCAATCTGTGCAATCTGTATTGCATCCAGAAAGGCATAACACAGTTGCGCAGGCCCCAGCAAAAAGGCTTTATCCTGATCATCGACCAAGCTGCCGTGATTGATCATCGCCAGACGTCTGCCCAGTGCATACAATTCGTCGGCATAATGATGCGATGAGCCGGTGGTAATCGTGGTGATCAACACTGAAATTTCCATTTCGTCGTTGTCAATCAGACTCAGTGATTGTAATTGCGAGTCAACATCCAGTTCATTCTCCGAATATTCAGAGAAAATTGCTTCACCACGAATAAACTGATTGAATGCAGATGATAAATTACTGGAATATCGGTTAATAATCTGATTGTTCAACTGCCCGATCGCATTAATAGTTTCTTCCAGCAGATGCCACTCTTTGAACTGGCCGGATTCAACCGCTTTTTTTTGACATTCTTTTGGGAAAACCTCCAGCATGGTTGTTGCCAGATCGGTTAACATAGGGGTTAACGTGGTATCACAGTTTCTGATCAAGTCATGAAAATGCTCGGCAATCGGTTGCGATTCTTCTGATTCGGTCTGGTTATATTGATTTATTTGATCACTTATCATAAGGTTGCTCTGAACCACTGTGCGGTTGACCCTGGCCTGTTGAAACTGACATATATGGCAGTCCTATCGTATATAAGAATAGTCCAGTACAATTTTTCCGCTGAAAATTTTTCCAAAACCAGCTCGTTTATGTTAACTGACGCACTTGCAAACCTGAAATCGTTAACGTTGTCGCTGTTCAACAGAAATCAGACAGACCATGCTGATGATTTGAGCGAACCATCGGTACTGGAAACTGAAGAAACAGATCATCTCTGTCTTCCGACTTCACCCCTGCCCGACACCGAATCCCTGATTCAGATCTTCAAAAAAGCGGAGTGTTGTGAGCTCGATGGCTTAAATGAATATGATGATGACTTCACAGCGTTTTCACCATTGGGAAATCTGATCACGCATGAAATGAAACGCTGTCAGCAGAAACTGCTTGAAGAGTTGCCACCTGAAGGGTCTATTGCTCAAACAGAACCTGAAATACCAGAGACAGATCATGACATTATCAACAGTGACCAGACCTCATGAAGCACTCGTACCCTGTTGAAGCGGCGCTTGCCGTGCTGTCAGAGTTATCCCGGACTGCACAATCAACGATCAGTTATGAATCTGACGGCAATCTGCTTTTGATTGGGGAAAGCCGTCAAGTTGAAACTGTTATCGAGAGTTTATCTGAAACACTGCATCCGGTGATTGTATTAACCGATCAGTGTCTGCCTATGCTGGCATCCAGGTTGAAAAAACTGGATATTCCTTTCGTTGAATCGGCGACAGTAATTTCTGTTCAGGGATATTTGGGTCAATTTCATGTCAATGTCCAGTATCAACTTAGTGATCAGACAAACCCGGTCGATTTAGATGAACATGGTGAGCACAGTAAGCAGTTGTTTCTTCACAAGCACAACTTATCCGATATCGCTTTTGATCTGATTCTAGACTTGCAACAATGTCCTTCACTAACTGTCGAACTCCCACCCCCCGGTTATTTCAGCGTCACCGATCCGGCTCAGCTTGAACACTGCCTGGAACAATTAACAGAATGGGTCGGTATTTTCGATAAACCAAAATATTTTCATTATTATAGTGAGCGTTGCACACACAGTCGCAATAGTATTTCCGGATGTCAGCAATGTCTGGATCATTGCCCGGCTCAAGCCATTACTTCAATTGGCGATACTATCGAAATTAATCCTTATCTGTGTCAAGGCTGTGGTGATTGCACGACGACCTGCCCTACCGGGGCGGTGACGTATCGCTATCCGGTAGTAACTGATTTGCTGGATACCTTAAGACAAAGCCTGAAAGCATTTTACGATGCCGGTGGTCAACAACCCGTGCTGTTGTTTTATGAACCGGAACAACTGGAGCGATCCGTTGAACACTATTTACATGACATTCAGGTAAACCAATCTACCAACATCATCCCTGTTGCAATTGAATCAGTATCCAGTATCGGCCTGGATACCTGGCTGGCTGCACTGGCTTATGGCGCGTGCAGTATCATTGTACTAACTGGAGAACATTGCGCTGCAAGCAGTCTTACTGTCATCAAACAACAATTAACCATTCTCGATGCGCTGTTGCAAGGTCTGGGCATCACAAGCAACCCTGTTCAATATTGTGATGCAGATTCACTGGCCAGCTGTTCACCCACGTTGTTGCAATTGCAGCAACGCGCCACCTTCAGCGGCATTGAAGATAAACGACGCATGATACGATTGGCTATGGACTGGTTACAAAAAAGTTATGCGCCTCAACTGGAGAGGCAAGCGCTGCCTGAGCAATCACCGTTTGGAGCAATTTCTGTCAATCAATCTGCTTGTACCTTGTGTATGTCATGTGTATCGGCCTGCCCGCAAGGTGCATTACTCGGTGGTGGCGATCAACCACAACTCAACTTGCTGGAAGTCAATTGCGTACAATGCGGACTGTGTGACAAAACCTGTCCTGAATCAGCCATCACTCTCAAACCAGGGTATGTATATGATATAGAGTCGATCAGAACCCCGCAGCGATTAAAAGAGGATGACCTGGTTGCTTGCGTACACTGCGGCAAACCATTTATTGGCGCTAACATGCTGGCATCCATGTTTGATAAAATTGCTGACCATCCCATGTATCAAGGCAACCGACGGGAATTATTGCAAATGTGCAGTGACTGCCGGGTCATTGCCATCAACAATCAGAACCAACCTGCCAATTAATCAATTCATGCCTGGCGATTGTTCTACACATCATCACCCTATCGCTGAAGAAGACCGTTGGCGACTGATTACCTACCGTTTGTTAGCCAGGCTTTTGGCTTCAGCACCAGATGCTTTATTATTGGAACACATAACAATCAATAAAGACTGTCAATCAAATTCCGAAATCATCATGTCCTGGAATCAACTTGCTGGCTCAGCCAGACAACGACCTCTGCTCCACATTCAACAGGAATACCAGACTGTATTCATCGGTTTGACCAGCGGTGAAATCGTCCCCTACGCGTCCCGATATCTAACCGGGCATTTAATGGAAAAACCTCTGGCAGTTTTGCGACAGGATTTGCAACGACTCGGCATTCATCGTCAAGATGATGTCAATGAACCGGAAGATCATATCTCAGCCCTGCTGGAAACCATGAGTCTGTTAATTGAATCCGGTGATGACTTTCAGTGGATATTTCTTGAAAAACATCTCCTGTGCTGGACCAACCAGTTGTTTAATGACTTGCTTGCTGCCGATTCTGCGCGATTCTATCGCCATGTTGCTGCTTTCGGACAGGCATTTATGAGTCTGGAGACCACTCAACTTTCTATGCACACCAACCAGACAAACCATGCGTTATAAAATCATCCCGGTGACACCATTACAACAAAATTGCAGCCTGGTCTGGGATCCAAACAGTTCGATCGGTGCCCTAGTTGACCCGGGCGGTCAATGCGATGACATTCTCAATGAAGTCAAACGCCACGACGTCACCATCGAGAAAATCCTGGTCACTCATCCACATGTCGATCATGTCGGCGCTGTGCTTGAATTATCGCAAATACTCGATGTCCCTGTGATTGGTCCACATCGCGACGATGAGTTCTGGATCAAGAATCTGCCCATGCAAAGTGAATTGTTTAACGTCCCCTGCAGTGGTCGTTTCAAACCTCAGCGCTGGCTTGAGAACGGCGACCAGGTAGCTGTCGGCCAATTAACTTTCGATGTTTATCACTGCCCGGGACACACTCCGGGACATATCGTCTTTGTCGAGGCCACACACAAATTAGCTTTTGTCGGAGATGTATTATTTAAAGGCTCAATCGGCCGCACGGATTTTCCCAAAGGCGACCACGAGGCATTAATCAATTCCATCAAAACCAGATTGTGGGCTCTCGATAACGAGATACAATTTGTGCCGGGACACGGCCCAATGTCAACATTTGGAGAAGAAAAACAAGATAACCCGTTTGTTGGAGAAACAGCATGAACAACCAATTTATCAATAAAACCCTGTTATCTGAAAATCAGATACAGGAAATCACTCAACATGCCTTTCATTTTATACGCTTGGGAGAGGAATTACTGGAAAAAAGAGTTCCATTGCTCGATATTCATTTTGATTTGAGCGGTCAAATGGCCGGCATGTATTGCGCACGCCCAAATTTGCGCTGGATTCGCTTCAACCCGTTTTTATTCAACAAATACTGGCAGGAAAACCTAGAGCAGACTGTTCCACATGAAGTCTCCCATTACTTGGTTGATCTGGCGTTTGGAGCAAGAAAGGTCAAACCACATGGCAAGGAATGGAGAACAGTGATGATTTATCTGGGCGCCGAACCGGAAACCACACATGGGTTCGATGTCTCGGATATCCCGGTTCGCCGCCAACGCCGGTTTCTGTATCGATGTGGATGCCAGGATCACAAGATCAGCAGCACACGGCATTACCGTTTACTCAGAAACCCGGACGCCAAATATATCTGCAAGCAATGCAAAGGTGAAATTACTGCTGTGACGTCACCAGCCTAAGCTGATCTCCAACGCCTATCCGTCCAGGCTGGTCATGTAACACATTTTGTCCGAACATCACTTTATTCCCCTGACGACGATACGTGCTGAGTGTGCGCAACGGCTCTTTGCCCGTATATTGTCCGGTTTCAGGATCAACAGTTGTCATTGCACAGCGCGAACAGGGTTTGGTTATCCGCATGCCAATTCCGGCAATATCAATCAATTGCCAATCATCTTCAGCAAACGGCTCGCAGCCAGTAACAACAATATTGGGTCTGAAACGCTGCATGGGAATTGTTTCATCGAGACGGGAGTTCAAATCATCCAACGAACCTTGTGAAATCAACAGCAACGGGAAACCATCGGAAAACGCAGTGACATCATCTGACCTTGCATTAACATGACTGACCTGACGCTGCACATCGTTGGGAAAACACACCAAATGACAGGACTCGCCAATTGCTTCACTCAACCACTCGTCAACCTGATCACTGACATGATTGGCTTCAACAGTGTCATTCCATACTGTCACAGAGAAATGTTTTGTCTGTGTTGTCTCGGGAGCCACCAAACAATCATCAAACCCGACTTTACTCAATCGCAATGTTTGATCGGCGAGGCTGGTTTTAACCAACGCCATGTGTGGATGCGTGCGCTGGGTCAAAAACTGACCGTCAGCTGTCACCACCATCCAGCGCCGATCATAATGAAAACCGGTTTGTTCCAGCGTGGCCTCTTGCAAGGCAATTCCAGCTAATGACTTGACCGGGTAAATATACAGTTCAGAGACAACAATTTGACCCATTAACAACTCACTCCATATCTTCCATTGATATCAGCGATAATGCTCAATCACTCGCCGGCATTTTAATTGACAGTAACAATCATAACCTGATTTGTAAACAGGATTTGCTTATAATGGAGGCTTGTCAACAGTCGCTTCAGCACCCGGATTTTCCATGCAAATTCTCCCAAGACAATTATGGTTGCTGCGTCACGCCAAAGCAGAACCCTATCAATCCCGTGATTTTGAAAGAAACCTGGCTGACAAGGGTATCAAACAAATGTACCAGTTAAGCCGGCAACTCACTGAACTGGAGATCCCTGAAACGATTGTCAGTTCACCTGCTCACCGCGCCCGACAAACCACTGAATTATTCTGTGAACACTTGTCTATTAACCCTGAAAACATTCACTGGGATCAACGACTATACGAAGCATCCACATCCCAGCTGGTTTCGGTGTTACAGGATTATCCTGATGGGTCCGATGTTATGCTGGTCGCCCATAATCCGGGACTGGAAGGATTAGCTGCCTATCTCACATCGGGGCAACTCAGTTCATCGTATTTTGACGACACTCACTTCCTGATTAAAACCGCAATGCTGGTGCGAATCGAAATGCCAGCCAACTGGCATACTTTGCAACCCGGTTGCGGGAAACTGCATAATGTCATTCATCCCAAACACAATATTTAAATTTTCACCGGGCTTGGCTAAACCACGCACACACATAAAAAACTAAACATTATGAGCGAACTGACCCATTTTAATGAAAACGGCGCAGCTCATATGGTTGATATCGGCAACAAGGCAATCAGTGAACGGATTGCCATTGCTGAAGGATCAATCCATATGGAGCCAACAACCCTGTCTTTAATTCAGCAAGGCGGACATAAAAAAGGCGATGTACTGGGCATTGCCAGGATTGCAGGCATTATGGCTGCGAAACGAACTGCTGATTTAATACCATTGTGCCATCCGCTGAGCCTGTCGCACGTAACAATTGAATTCATCCCCAAGCCAAACCATCAACGTATTCATTGCCAGACAACGGTTAAAACCACAGGCCGAACCGGCGTGGAAATTGAAGCACTCAATGCAACACAGGTAGCTTTGCTTACCATTTACGATATGTGTAAAGCAATTGACCGCGGCATGGTCATTGAATCAGTGCGTCTCAATGAAAAATCCGGCGGACAATCAGGTCACTGGATTCGACAAGGCGAATCAGCCGAAAAATAAGCAGCCTTTTGAATAACCAAAGGGTCAATTGCATCCTCGATTGACACTGAATTATCTATTACTTCATGATTTGTAACGTGGTTCTGTAAGGGGTTTTTATGAATACGCAGACATCATAATCCTCGCGTTTGTGCCAGTCGAACAATGTAAATATTCACATTAAATGCATCCCTTGTTTTTTATTGATTCATTATATATCAATCAGTTGAATCAATTAACGCATTACCTGATAATTCAGGTTTTTTGTTAACCAGTTCACTGTTTTTGTAAAAAACTGTGATGTGTCCGTTCATTGAGAGTAACTCAACTACACTTAGTTTGTATTGACAAAAAATAACAATTTAACAATAAGGTTTTAAGCAAGAATGGATTAATTTAGATCAACGTTCACAGAAGATAGGAGAGCTATCATGAAATTTAACACACAAGCTAAATCGATAACTGTTGCTTACGAGCAATCCAAATTAACGGAAGTCGCAACTACTACGCAACTTCTTAGAACCGCGATAGCTTTCTCCTTCGTACTTTGTTGTTTTTATCTCTGATTCATCGAATTCACCAGCCAGGTCTCCTTAGATAAACGGATTGTATATCACAATCCGGGTGGATCTCGATAGTCAGTACACGCAGCCCACTGGTACTCAACGGGGTTCACCTTTCTGCCTGGTGATTAATCAAGTCACTGAACACTTGACCGAGTTCAGTCAATATTGATTGTTACTCATCTTGCCATTCAAACATTCAGTTCGTTTTAAACTGTCTGTCTGTCTTTCTTGCTCCTTTACCGAATTAGCAAAATATCATTCCCTATGATTTTGGGTTTAATTTTATGGCGTGAGTTACCGATGCCGTCATCGATCTGCACAGCTTGCAATTGATACGGTAAATCAGCTTCAAACAACTCATAAAGCCCATCGGCCTGTTGTGACTCATCAAGCCAGATTAAACCTTGCTCTGGCGTCAACAACACCGGCATTCTGGGATTAAATGCTTGAAAAGACGGCGTAGCGACTGTTGTTATCATTGCACACGATAAAATATGCTGGATACCATCGGTCCAGTAATCCCACAAACCAGCAAATGCAATGGCTTGCTTGTCTGCAAAGATTAGAAATGGAGACTTGCAGGCTGCTGTCTGTTTCCATTCAATAAAAGAATTTGCCGGAATCAAACAACGTTTGTGACGAAAACAACCTTGGAAAGCTCGGCTGCTTTCGAGTTTTTCGCAGCGAGCATTGAACATCGGATACTCGGTTGATGGCTCGCGGCACCAATGAGGAACCAACCACCAGCGCATATCACTCATCAAAATTTTGCCTTCCCAGTTGTGAATTACCGGAACCTGGTCTGTAGGTGCAAGATTATAGCGCTCCGGAAGTTGCCCAATATCGATTGTGAATGATTTCAGTAATTCGTGTATGAATTGATCATCAAAAACATTGTAGCGACTGGT
>JAHZJL010000273.1 GCA_022600935.1 Gammaproteobacteria bacterium | reverse complement strand
TTCATTTTGTACATATGTTTCATCAACACGCCAGCTGTAACCCAGGCTGGGACGCCAAAAATAGGGCAGACGCTTTTCGATTTCTGGAGCATAGCGCTGAACCCAGCGATAAATCGTCGTGTGGTCGACTTCAACACCGCGTTCCAGCATCATTTCCTCTAGATCACGATAACTAATTCCATACTTACAGTACTAACGCACGCAAACGGGGATGATCTCACCTTGATAATGACGCCATTTGAAATCGCTCATTGCTTATTTTTCCTAATTAAATTGGATTATGCACACCTCATTAGATTTTTTGCAACAGAGCCATTCAGATTATTTTACTTGCTCAGGATTGAGTATTGTGAATGTAATTCCAGCATGTTCGATTAAACGGTTGATCAAATGATCGCCCATTGTGAACGCAGGTGTTAATACTCCTCCGGGTGAAGTCAATTCATCTCTGGCAAGGCATACTGCTGATTCTGCAATCATTCTGGATGTTGATCCGTAACCTGGGTCGTGATTACCGGTGATTTGAACGCGAATGTTTTTGTCTGAATTGTCGGGATGTTTGGCCAATAATTCAATTTCAAAATAACCATTTTCAATCGTTTCACGGGATGGTCCTTCACCAGGTTTGGGTAGAAAGCGGGCAAGCAGCTGTCGGGTTGGTTTAAAAGAACTGAATAATCCGGTTAACGCTGTACCAGTTGCTGCCAGGTTGGCTTTTAGACAGCCTTTTAGCCCTTTGCCTGCTAATAACGCTTCATTGTAATGAAAAGATTGTCCCCAGGGTTGTCCCAGCAAGGCATGGGTTCTGCGTACTACACGTGTATTGATTGGCGCCATTACAAAGGGCGCGGTCCATTGCTGGAAATCCGGATCATAAACAGCGCGGGTCTGGTCTGCGGTATCACAGCCATGTTCCGGTATTTTCGGGTTCAGTGAATAGGGGTCTGTGAGTATGTTCAGTAACGATTTGTTGTGTTTGATCTGCTCCATGATATTCAGCATGCTGGCAATGGTTCCGCCCGAAAGTCCTCCAGCGGAATGTCCGAGACGGTAACTGACTTGTGTGGCATAACTGTCGGTTTGTTCCAGCATTTTGTTCTGGATAAACTGTACACCGAGATCGGAGGGGATGCTGTCAAACCCGCAGGCATGGACAATTCTGGCACCAGAATTCTGAGCGATATCATGAAAGCTGTCTATGGTGGAGCGCATCCAGGGTACTTCACCAGTCAAGTCGCAATAATGGGTGCCGGTTTCAGCGCAGAGTTTAACCAGCAAGGTTCCATATAAAGCATACGGACCAACAGTGCTCAAGACGACCTGAGTCGAATTCACCAGAGAACGAAGAGAAGACTCATCGGAGCTGTCAGCGATGACTTCTGGAATCTTATCGGCGTCTTCACCGAGAATGTCACGTTTGACAGCGGTCAGTTTACTCTGATTACGGGCGGCCACTGCCCAGCGTAGATTACCGCCAGCACCGTAAGTCTGATACAAGTGCTCAACGACCAGTCGTCCGGTAAAACCGGTTGCGCCCCAGACGACGATATCGAAGTTGGATTCAGTCATGCTCTATCCTGAGTGTCGTGGTTTTTATTTCAGTTCAGCTACAATGCGTAACGGCGCGCCACTGCCTCTGCCAATTTTCATCGGCAAGGCAATCACGCGGAATCCTTTGGCTGGTAGATGTGTTAAATTGTGCAGATTCTCGAATCCGGCAACATTTGCTGCTCCGAAGATTTGATGGGCTTTGAAATCTCTTGATTGGCCATAGTCCAGACTCGGTGTATCAAGACCAACAGCATGTACTTTTCGAGAATTGCTGAGATAATCCGCTGCTTGTGCGCTGAATCCGGGAAAGTGTAAATTGGCAGTATCACCGGTGATTTCCGAACCCAGGTAACGTTTTTTATCCGGCCAGAATTTTTCCCAGCCGGTTGCGAATAAGACAATCGTGCCTTCAGGGATTAGACCATGTCGTTTTTCCCAGGCTTTAATATCTTTGATGCCAATTAGAAAATCCGGGTGTGCTTTTTTGGAGACATCGATTTTAACCGCAGTCCCAATCAAATGACTTAGTGGAATCGAATCCACCGTCCATTTGCCTTTGGAAAAATGCACAGGTGCATCGACGTGCGTACCGCCGTGTTCCGAGGCCCGGTAGTTATTCGATTCATACCAGTAGCCACCTTTGGTCAAACCCTTGTGGTTTTCATCCAGGTGAAATGTCAAATCAGTCGGCCAGTAAATCGTGGTTTCGTCAAATGGATGAGTCAAATCCAGATAACGAATTTCCGCGTTGACAGAAAAAGGTAAAACCTCAAGCAAACAAATCAATGTGAGAGACAACAAAGCACGCATGAACCGAACCTCCCTGATGTTTGATACAACAAAGTAAACCGATATTACACGTCTGAGAGGATGCTGTCAGCAAGCAGCGCTGGATTTAAGCGTAAGAAATGAAAGCAAAGTGAATTTATCCAGTTGATTGCGAAGCGATGTTGATTCTCAATGTGAGTAAGAGTGTTGGTAACTGACTGATAAAACGAATTATTTATGGGCATGCTCAAACCAAATTAAGCACTGATAGGAGCTGGGTGAGAGAAAGTCTTCAATTCACATTACAACTGTTGTGCTTCTCTGGTGATTTGGCTATGAGTGATTTCACCAGTGTGGGTAAAGGTATCGATTTTTGAATCTTCGTACACCACCCAAACTTCTTCAGCGCCTTTGGCTAGATATAAATCCACTTTCTCAGTGATTTCAGCGTTGGAATTGGATGGCGATACAATCTCAACACAGATTTCCGGTGCCTTCGGGTATGGCGTTTGATACGCAAAATTCTGGATAAATGAATCAGATGCCCAGGCTACATCAGCGACTTTAACACCGTCTGAGGTTTGAATGGAACACTCGGTAATCACTTCACCCGAAGGGACTTTATTGATTAAATTGGCAACCAATCGGCTCTGTAACCGCCCATGTTGATTGGAAGCCGGGCTCATTAAAATTTTGCCGAATTTGTTCAGCTCAATTTTAAAAGGTAGGTTTTGCAGTACCGGATTGTTGATGACTTCTGACCATTCCATACGCCAGCTCCTGTTAGATTACCAAGTCATTTTAGCATTAATCCTTTGAATTCGATTCTAATGTTTTTCACAAACCATAGACTAAAATCTCTATTTTTTCAGACAGATTATATCCAATCAAATCAATAACTCAGAAAAACTGAGCTGTTATTGACCTGATTTTGAACCGATTGCGATCTGTTCTTGCAATATTCATCTAAGTAGAATTCATTAACAGAGAATTAATCACCATAAATAGGGGTTAGTTAAGCATTATTTCAAATAGGATTATGTGATTTCAACAAGTAGGTTAAATATGAATTTACAGGAATTAGCACAACAAAGAGGCATGACGATTGAAAAACTGGCAGAAGACGCAAAAGTTTCAGACAGTACGATCAAGCGTCTATTTAAGGGTGAATCAATCAGATTTGATTCACAAAAGAAAGTTGCCGAAGCTTTGAAGTTATCAATAGAGGAGTTAATTGCGTATTCACAGGTGCCTTCATCTGACGATGAGATTAGCACTTTGGTTCATGACCAATTATTGAAACTCTCCAGTTTGGATCTTAAATTTAATCCTTCCCGCGAACATTTGGATTGGCCAGTGTATCGGTGTATCAAAGACGATATCCGAGGTAATTTAAGCTATTTTCATGACGAATTAGCCAGATTAATCAAACAAGCAAAAGACAAACAACAATTAAATGCTCTGAGAGAGTTGATTTTCTATTGTGCAGCCTATTATGTGCAATTTGATGCAAACATTGATTTGAAAACCTCTTCACTTGTCAAACTTAAGGATTATGCAAATGCCTGGGAGCTGCGGATTTTTATCAACTCTGCTATAGGAAAATTGGAGGGTCTTACCTTCAAATTGACAAGTATCAAGTCAAACGGAGCAGTTAAACTCGAGCCAGTCGAAAGAGCGCATCAGATCGGTCTCAATACCAGTGCGGATGCAATGGAATTAGTGTTCGATATTGCCAGACAAATTAATGCCAGGGAACCGTTGACAACAAAACCGTGCCCGAACCAATTGAAAAAGGGTAATGAGGATGATTTAAAGCAATTTAAAGACTTTTGTGCTGATTTAAATAATACTCTGGGTTATTACAAAAACACACAAGATAATATATTTGTGTTCGATAATATGCCAGTTTCAGACGATTTGGCGAAAGCGCTCTCAGAATATTTGGATAATTTACGCGTGATGATGATTCAAGGTGATGATGGCAAGCCATTTCTGGTGCAACAGGGCATGATGCATGTGCAGTTGAAAGCACAGTTAAAGCTGATTGAAGCGCGAGAAAAAAGTTTGTTTGGTGAAACGATAACAAGTGAGGATAAAGCAATGAACAGAATTGAAAATATAGATCATGTTGATATGTTGATTATGACCAACACTGGCACTGTGAATATTGGAAATCAACTCAATGAATTAATCAAAACTTTAACCGAACTACACTCTATGCTGACCCCAAACAGCTTGCCAGATGCTACATATATCGAAGCGCTGGAAGCTGCTATTAATGCCGAGGATTCACAACCGAAAAAAGCAATCAGTTTGATAGAAAAGGCTTTGCAAAAAACTGAAAAAGTGATCAATGCAGGCTCAAAAGCCTGGACCTCATACGAAAGAGCATTGAGGTTGTTTAACGAGCTTGCGAGTATACTTGGATGACCGATATACAAGCAATCTTGCAACAAGCTGAAGGCTTGACTAAAGGCAAATTTGTCACCCAACCACTACCACACCATGGTTCCTGGCCTGAAGCGACACATTTGCTGGATAAAAAAAGCCTGTTGGCGATTGCTGCGGCATTGGGTGCTCAACGGCCGTTACTGGTGCGAGGTGAGCCGGGCACTGGCAAAAGTCATTTTGCGCGCGCGGCGGCTGCTTTGTTAAATCGCCACTTTATCAGCACTGTGGTGCAGCCTTATACCGAGTATCAGGAATTGCTGTGGACTATGGATTTTACCCAGCGTCTGGCTGATGCTCAGCTTATGAGTCAAGGCCTGGATATTGTTCAGCCGCCTGACAATGCTGATCAAAATGGCTCAGAACAGCAAATTAAACAAACAGCGGCTGAGTTGTTGGCACCATTGCGTTACACCAGTCCCGGACCATTATGGTTTGCGTTTGATTGGGCCGATGCACATCAGCAGCCTTGCAAAACCGGGTATCAACCCGAGCCGACTCTTGATAATCAACCACCGCAGTCACTGGTGTTATTGATTGATGAAGTGGATAAAGCCGATGTGTCATTATGCAATGGCTTGTTGGAAGTGCTGGGTAATCGCAGTTTTCGGGTACCGCATCGTAAGCAAGCGGTGGGTGGCAAGGCTGAGTCTGAGTCGCCGCTGGTGATTCTCACCAGCAACAGCGTGCGAGAATTGCCGAGGGCCTTGATACGGCGTTGTGTGTTGCTGGATTTTAGTTTAGCGGAAGGTGATGAGTTGGAAGCGCATTTATGCACCATAGGTCATGCGCATTTTCCAGATATCGATATCGCCGTGTTGCAAGCTGCTGCGCAGCAAATCCGTCAGGACAGGGACAGACAGAGTGGACAAACCCTGAAAACCGGCGTTGCCGAATACGTGGATTTGTTGCGTGCTCTGCAACAAGCAGGATCTGACAAGCACCAGCAACTGAAACAGGTCGAGCAATTGGCCGCATTCTTTTTCAAACATCAGCCTGGCCAGCAAGCTGAGTGATGGTTGATGAGCCTGATCAGTCGCGTTGATTTACTCAACTTGATTAACCAGTCTCCAGCGGAGCTGATTCGTGAGTTGGCCGATGTGCTTGGCTACGAATTTAGGGACGATATTACATCGGATACTGTCCGCATTCATGTCGAGCCCGGTGCAGAAATGGACCTGGATTTGCTTCAATCGCAGACCACGACTGAGCCAGATTTCCAACCGGCTTTTTGGTATGTGAAACAGTATCACAGTCGTGAACAAGAGCAAGACGATCAGCCACAACCAATTGTCGGTGAAAACCTGGAACGCCAGCCCCAGGTAAGACCGGAACGCAGTCGCTTGTTTAGCAGCGCTCAACAGCAAGTGTTATGGGATCGCTGTTTGCAATCAAGCGCTCGCAGTGGCGATATTGATGTGTGCAAAACAGTCAAACAGCTATCGCAGTTTAAACCTTTGGCCAAGCTGCCACGCAAACAACGCAACACGCATAATCATGAAACAGTGTTATTTCTTGATCGTTCGGTTCATCTGACACCAATTTGGCAGGATCAGCTGGATTTGGCTCACTCGTTAAGACAATTGATCGGTCAGGAGCAATGCCAGATCGTGTTGATGCTGAATGGAATGTTAGGCAAGATGAGGCGCTGGGGACAACCGCATACACCGGACTGGACACTGGATCAACTACCTGATGCCGCTCAACTCCTATTTATCAGTGATCTTGGAGTTTATAACCCACATAGTGATGCTCAACAAGACTGGTTGACGCATTTAACCCGGCTTGAGCGTTTGGGTCATCCACTAGCGGTGTTGACGCCGTTAGCGCAAACAGCAGTGAGTGGATTCAGCAAGCAATACAGCCTGGATCAGTCGTCTTCACAATTCAGCAAGCTGCAAGTGTTAATGAGTCAGTGTTTACAACCACCGTTGGAGCGCATTCGGCATCTGCGTCAACAGGTTGCAGGGGGTTGTCTGGAAGATGAATTACAGTTGTGGAATCACCCGCAGCGTTCCCTCTTACCAACCGGTATGAGCTGGCGTCTTGACTTTGACTATCTCCATCAATGGTTTGCAGCGGCCAGTCTGAGTGAGCATGACAAGCAGGTTTTTCAGGAGCTGCAGTGTCAATGGCGGGCGAGCATGGCCCCGGAAACTGAAGGGTATGAGCGGTTGCTGGATCAAGCGCTTGACCCAGCCGCTGAACCGGCCAATCCTGGCTTGTTTGATGCGTTGCTTAAAAGTCATCAAGAGCATCCACAAGGACAGACAATGGCACAGCGTTGCTTGCAGTCACAACAGTCTTTGTTGAATGCACAACCAGTGTTAGGCAGATTTGCCGGTGCTCAGAAATGGCGGCCATTGTATCAAGCGACTCAACAAGTCTGTCGCCAAACCAAACAACAAAATACGGCGTTCAACACGGATAACCCGATCGTGCATCTTCAGCAAATAGGCGCAGAACTGCACTGCAAAGAGGAGGCACAGCGCAGTGTGTTATCAGCAGCTGACTATCTGATCGATATGGATTGTGGTGAAGAGCTGAGTATTCGTCGACCATTGAAGGAAGAATCAATTCATTTGCGTTCAGCACAAGCCGATGTCAATCTGGCGACGATAACTAAACCCGACTGGGCAGAACGGTTCTGGCTGGATGACAATGGTGTTTACGCGGCACATGAAGAGCAGGCCTTGTTTCACCTGCAACCGGCATCAGGTGAAAAGCCAGAAGCAAGCTGGGTTTGTCTTCACAACCCCTGGAGCTGGGCCAGGGATTGTGGCATTGATGAATTTGGTTTATGGGCGGATTTAAGTCTGGAACAGGTGATTTATCGTTTGCGCTGGATTGTTCCCGGAACCTTCTTAATGGGGTCTCCAGAAACAGAACATGATCGGAGAGGGGATGAGACCCAGCATCAAGTTTCCTTAACTCGTGGGTTCTGGCTGGGCGAAACCAGTTGTACCCAGGCATTTTGGCAGGCTGTAATGGGCGCTAACCCCAGTCGCTTCAAAGATGATCCTCAATTACCAGTTGAACAAGTCAGTTGGGAGGATTGCCAGCAGTTTCTTTCCAGTTTGCAAGCAAAGCAACCGCATTTTAAAGCAAGTTTACCCAGTGAAGCACAGTGGGAATACGCTTGCCGATCAGGAACACAAACAGCATTCAGTTGGGGCAACAACTTGAGTACTGAACTAGCTAATTACAATGCAAATCGTCCTTATGCTAACGGTAAAAAAGGTGAATATCGCGAGCGGACTGTACCAGTTACAGCGTTTTTACCCAATCCCTGGGGTTTATATCAGATGCATGGTAATGTTTGGGAATGGTGTCAGGATTGGTATGGAGATTACCAGAAAAAAGATACAATTGATCCTAAAGGTCCTAAACATGGCCGTAACCGCGTCCTGCGTGGCGGCAGTTGGATCAGCAGTGGCCGCGGCTTGCGTTCCGCCAGGCGTTTCGCGGTCGAGCCGGACGACCGCATCAGCACCGTCGGCTTCCGGCTGGCCGGAGGTACAGACCCTCAGGCAAGACAAGCAGGAACGCAGCCTGGCACCGCCAATCGCGGGCCGTGGAGCGGCCTGCCGAGTGGCGGAGCAAGGCTGCGCGGCGAAGGCGATAGTAATAACG
>JAHZJL010000272.1 GCA_022600935.1 Gammaproteobacteria bacterium | reverse complement strand
GGGTTGTAATGGATATAATCCATATGGCGTTGGTAATCGATGTCATCGCGAATTTGATGTTCCCAAAAACGCCTTTGCCAGATGGTTGATTCTCGGTGTTTTTGTCGCGATGTGTTAACCCATTCTGGTTTATGAAGTCGGTGTTTAGCTAACGTAGAAAAACGTCGTTTAATTCCATTCCATCGCATTGAAAAATCGTTGTCATGGATGGGTAATGTCCAGATGCAATGCAAATGATCAGGTAGTAATACCCAGGCATCAATGGTAAACGGATGGTTTTTTCGAGTGTTCAATACAGCTAGGCGCAACCAGCCGCGACAATCATCGTCGGTTAAAAATGGACGGCGCCGATAGGTGATCACAGTAAAAAAGTAACAAGCGCCAGGTGTATTTGCTCGGCGATAATTTGACATGTCAATTTACATGCAGAGTTATTGTGTAGGGTGGGCAGGTTTTTTTGCCCACCTTACCACATTGGGTTGATTGGTTCAGTCGGTGTATTCAGATTTGTATATCGATTTGGATTGTGTGTATGTTTTTCCGGGTTTTTGGTGGGCATGAGAAGAATGCCCACCCTACAGGGTGGTTGGTTGAAACAGGCCAGAGAAAGTAAAAAAGGGCATCCCGGCCTGTGGTAAGGGGATGCCCGGTTTTTATTGATGCCTGACAGATGAAGCCACATCCATGCAGACCGGATGCACCCGCGCCATTAATATGCTTCCACTGCGCTGGATAAACCGTGGTCGATCCAATCTGACAATTATGAAAGCACAGCAATGTGGGAGCGCACAACACCCGAAACCCGATATTGTTGTTACGGTTGTCGGGATCGTTGTTGTTGCGGTTCGCCGAACGCACGTTGTTCGGTGTATTGTTCCAGGAGCCGCCGCGAACAACACGACGATTCAATTCCGGGGCACCCGGCAAGCGCTAAATTCTCGCTTGCTGTTTGAGTATGCAAAAAAATTGCGACCACCGCAAGCGGTGGTGTCACCCCTCACCCCGGCCCTCTCCCCTCGCTGGGGAGAGGGGGAAACAGTGATTCAGTGGTCAGCAATTCAGTGTTCAGATGGGGGAGCGCACAACACCCGAAACCCGACATTGTTGTAACGGTAGCCGGGATCGTCGACGATGCGGTACGCCGAACGCACGTTGTACGGTGTACTGTACCAGGAGCCGCCGCGAACAACACGACGATCTGAATCGCAACCTGTCTCCCAGGCTGTCCCATCTGTAGGCGCTTCTTTGTAATCATGGTGCCAGCAATCCTGAGTCCATTCCCAGGTATTCCCATGCATATCATGCAATCCAAAAAGGTTTGCTGGAAATTGACCAACTGGCGCTGTTTGCTTATTATCCCATTGACTTCCACAGCCATCACAATTGGCGTGATTGGTTCCACTATCATTGCCCCAAAAATAGTTTGTGGTTGTTCCAGCACGTGCTGCATATTCCCATTCTGCTTCTGAGGGTAAGCGACACTGTAATCCATGCGGGTTTGTTTGGGTTAGCCAATTAACATAGCCTTGTGCATCGTTCCAGCTCACATTGATCACAGGCCGGTTGCCACGTCCCCATCCTTCATCATCTGGTTTTTGAGGTGGATTTGAAGAATTCCGTAGGCTGGCCTTTACATATGCATCATACTGGGCAAAGGTAATTTCAGTCTGGCTGAGATAGAAATCATATGGGATTTTGACTGTATGAACAGGTTGTTCATCTTTTTCGCCTTGATTGCTTCCCATTTCAAATTGCCCGGATGATATGCGCACCAGTTTGAGGTTATGAGCCAGTTCAATAATGGGCTGGTTGTTAAACAAACCAATCAAACGTGGATTGCCAATTATTACTGAATCGGATTGCCATGCGTTTGCATCATGAGTACCTGTTGTATTAAAACGTTTGTTGAGCTCTTTCGTTGATAGTGTAAAGTGAGCGATATGCTGTCCTTTGACAGGAATGGACTGGTCCACTTGTTGTGTCATGTAAAGCCATTGTACTGATTTCAAGTTTTGCCAACGCTGATTAAGGATTTTTTGAGCTTGTCCCCAATGTTTACCAATCAACACTTGATCCGCACTACCACTATCCAGTAATTTGGCTGCCAGTTTTTGAATTTTCGGATCGGTCGCTTTGCCTTCAATGATGGTAATGGATAAATCCGGCCAATCATCATTAGGACGCTGCGGTCGTGAGTTCTCACCGGACAACCACAATTGTGGTCTGTTATCTGGATTTGGTTCTGGGACAATGTGTGGAAATTTGCTTCGAGCAGGAAAACCAGGTTTACGTTTCCAATGAACTATCGCTTGATGATCTTCAGGGACAGATACACGAGTTAATCCGTCTGGTGAATTAACTGTTCCCAGATACAGTTGATTATTCTCCAGTGTTTGGGCGACCAGATGCTGTGGCGGCCGCGGACTATCCAGCGCTGTATTGATGCGTTCAGCTAATGGTGGGTGGCTCAGCAGTGATTTTATGCTGATGACAAATGTTGTTACCATGATAGCGACGAATATCGCCAATAAACCTGTAGTCAGGCCGTCCCATTGCAAGCTGACCTGTGTTTTAATGCCACCAAGCCCGCACTTGAGTAACTGTTGCCGGGTTTGTAGTGATTGGCGTTGCCAGTTCCAGGGTAATCGAACCCATTTGTTGCCATAGTGCTCGGGATTAGGCCAGTCCTGGCAGGCATACACACTCAGTTTGTATCGTATTGAGTCACGCAGCTTGTGGTGAGCGTGTAAATCAGCCAGTTGAGCGGCAGCATCATCTGGGCGCTCCCATAAGTGCAGTATGGCAATGTCGGTATGCAGCTCATGATGGCGACGGCTGTTTGTCCAGGGCTGTTGTGGGGTTTGTTGGTTACTGAGCTGGTTGTCGATGTTATGGAATCGTTGCAACCAGAAATCGAGTGTGATGTGGAAATCGCTATGATAGGGATGATCTGGATTTGCCTGAGTGGCAAAGTCGTGCAATAAACCCTGGCGTTGCTGTTTGAAATCAAAACCGTGGCCAGTATGACGTGCGTAGCGCTCCAGGCCTTGATAATGCCACTGGCAGTTTAAATCCAGCCGGTTGTGCAAAGTGCGGATTTCAGCGTCTAATAACGGACGATCCGGCAAGCTGCATGCGATGGCCCAGCGCTGCAAGTCTTGTAAAGGCGTCGCTGAGTCGCTGATTTCAGATTTCAGGCTGTGTCGGGTCATCCATCCCGGTAATTGATCCGGTATTAAACACGTTAACTGGTTATCGGGGATCAATGTGTTGAGTTGACCAGCCGGCTGACTGCAATCGACCAGACATAACTGGCGCCACTGCACCAACAGCGCAAAACACTGTTGTTGTCGATGTAGATTTGACAACAAAGCTGTGTGCATGGAGGTGTAGTCACATAACACTAACACCAAAGGTTGATGATCCGGTTGAGGGTGTTGCATTGACCACAATGATTCACCTTTTGCCGTGCTGACCTGGTCCGGTAAGCCATGAAAATAACCGTTAATCACCGGGCAGTTGACAGCTCTGAGCGTTTGAGTGAGTTCTTGTGCTAACAGCATCAAGTTGGTGCTGGCACTGCTACGATCCTGCCAAATCCACACTGTACGCTGTTGACTGGCGCACTCGAAATACAAGCTGGGCAGAGCTTGCCGGGCTGTTTCCCGGACACTGCGTGGAATATCCAGTTGCTGACGAGGTTGATCGCTGAGAAAACGACCTACACCCCAGGTTATCTCACGGCGCTGCTCCGGGCTTAATAACTGATATTGGGCTGATTCTGGCAAATCAGGTAGAAAAGAACGACCTTTAACTTGTATGCGCGGTGGTTGTGGAATGTTGACTTGAGAACGGGATAACGCCTCACGCAATAACCAGAAAAAACCGATGCCACTACTAACAAATAACAACAGCGGCGGCCAGATCGTTGGCAAAGGATCTATCGGTTTGGTGGTGATGGTTGGCGTCCAAAGAGTGACAGTTTCAGCTAGTTGCAATTGAGCCAATTCTTTCTGTTGTTTGGGGATGTTTTTGGTGATTTCATTGACTTTCTTTGTGTCGTCAATATCGCTTGGTGGTTCGACCTGCGACTTAATTTCTTGCTGAGCATGCCAATATTGATAAGCACTACTGAACAATAATCCGCTTAACACAGTTAAAAACATCAACAAGCCTGTTTTCCACAAATTGAAAGGTTTTTTGCTCTGTGGTGTTGGTTCTGATTGTTCTTGTTGAGTTGGTTTGGGTTGAGGGTCGGCTTGAATTACAGCACCGTGTTGCGAGTGTTGCGGTTGATCGTCCTGGCTGAACGGAATCAGTGAATTAAAGACGTGTTCAATGCTGCGGCGTTGCGCAGTGTTTTTGGCCAGCACTGTTTGCAATAATTGACACAGTTGCGCATGATTGAGTGACGGATTGTTGGTGAAAATGGCTTGCAGGCGCTGCAGTTCGTAACTGCCGATTCTAAAGCCATTGAGGCGCAGATGATCGAGCAGGATGCTGAGCCGGGGTGAGTCATCCATTCAGGTGCTGTACTGTGATTGCTCAGCTTTGCTGGAGATGCGCATAATCGCTGTGATCCTTAATCAGGCATACCAGAGCCGGTAATTCGCTGAGTGGCACTGATTCATCCAGTTGTTTGGCTTTTATGTTTTGTGCCGAAAGCACGCTCAGCCAAACTAATAACTCGGCTGCTCCGGGCTGTTTACTAAGTCTGGGAATGTTGCGGATAGCCTCGAAGTGTTGCAAGGCTAGCGATTGTGTTTCAGCATCCAGATCGGGAAACTGGCTGTCCTGCCAGGCTTGCATAATGTCGCGCAATAAATCTGTAGTCATCTCGATATGATGTACCAGGCAGCGGCGCAGAAACGCATCCGGCAAACGGCGTTCGCCATTGCTGGTGATAATCGTAATTGGTGCTGAGCCTTTGCGTTGCACCGATTCTGATGCAAACGGATGGGCAAAGCGGTTTTGGTCCAGTTCCTGCAGCAAATCATTGGGAAAATCACGTGGCGCTTTATCGATTTCGTCGATTAAAAACACGCATTCGTTGTCACAGTCATATGCTTGCCAGAGTGGGCCTTTTTTTAGATAACGCGGGTGTGAGCGTGGGTCGTCTGTAGCATTTTTCAGTGCTTCTGGTTGTTTGTCTTCGGGTAGATACGCATCGCGCAAATAAGCAACTGCATCAAAATCGTAGTGTAACTCGCTGGCTTGGCTATTGGAATGCACTTGATAAGCATACAGCGGGATATTGAAAAAACGTTTGATAAACCAGGCTACCTGGGTTTTCCCAGTGCCTGGCTCGCCGGTTAACAACAAAGGTGCGCGCGCTGCCAGTGCAGCATTGATGGCAGTTAACAAGGTATCGGAGGGTTGATATTTCTCAGCCGATGTTTCCAGGTCGCGTTGCTGTTCGATTAATGCTGTTTTGTTTAACGACTTGAGCTTGTCAGGCAAATGGTGTGTATCATGCTCGTTCCAGCACTTCGGTTTGTGGATAATATGAAATGCGTTATTCATGTTTCAAAAATCCCTGATAATTGCTGCGATATTGTTGCCAGATCAATTGTACCGTGTCTTCAAATCGCCCCCGGGTTTTGTCGATTAGCCAATCGGCAAACTGCGGAGATTCAATTTGATAGTCATCCAGTTGTAATTGTTGTCGCCAAAAGCCTTGTTGGTTTTCCAGAAAATCTTCTATTTCGCCTGAGTCCAGTTTGTCCAGCGCATCTTTGACAATAGTCGGTTCAATTCGACAGTACTGATGGTTTCTGAGTTGGCGAAGGACCCGATTGGCTTTGTCATGCAGTTGCTGGGCATCGTGGTTGGTGGTGATCTCAAGACACACTGCATTAACGATGATGCAGTTGTCAAGGCGCACGCTACGTAGCTCTTCATAGACCAGTAAGCCCCATTCTTGCAACCAGGTTTCAATTGATTCGGCAGCTGCGTCATCAATTTGGAACAGCCAGTTCAGGCTGATGCAGCTTGGTTGTTGCGACAAGCCTCTTTGCTCCAGTTGTTGGCGGAAGATGGTTTCCACATTGTCATTGCCGCACAACAAGCTTTCACCGATTGTTTTGTCGATGGTATTGGCCAGATCGCTTTGATCCGTAAGCTGAACCGGCAAGTAATAAGACATGACTGTGATGTTGGTCAGGTTGCTCGTTGAGCTGCTCCACATCAGCCGATGCTTGATTTGATCGGGGACATCATGTGGACAAGTGCTGCGCTCACCGCTGATAGCATAATTGATGATGGGAGTATTCTGATTAAGTGCATGGCTGATCGCTCCGGCCATTTGGTTTTTAAGTGCGTTGCGGCCAAGCAAGACTTTTAGCAGTGCTGCACGAATCTGTTGTTGCTGTTGTTGGGCCGAAGTATCAGAGTTGAGTATCGGAGTGAGGCCGTTAAGCCAGATCAGGTTTTGCAGTTGTTGGCGATGCTCGTGTTGTTGTCGTGTGATCAGTGCGCTGAAGTCGGGTTGTTGGGTGGTTTGTTGCAATACAGTTGCAAAGTGTTGTTGCAAATCAATAGCAAAGCGTTGACGCCCGGTGGCTTGAACCCATAACAGCCGACTGTGTTTGATCAGCAAGGAGGGATAATCACTCAGTGTTTGATTGCTTTGACCGATGAGATTGAGTATAACCACTGGTTGCAGACCGGTTTCTTCAAGCCAGTGGGCCAGTGTGTCCAGCGTGTACGATTGATCTGAATGGTTGTTTGCTCCCGTGGTACTGGTATGAATTTGGGTGCCGTCAAAATGTAAACAAAGATACAACAAGTCCGGTTGGTGATGGTTGAGCTCTTGTTTGAGAAACTGCAACTCTGTGATGCGTGGCATGGGGCCGTAAATTTTCAGATAGGCTTCCAGATGCGATTGCACGATTGAATAATGATTGTTTGCCCCAAGACCATCAATCTGTTCTGGAATAACCAGTAATGGTGAATGCAGGGTCATTGTTTGAAAACAACGCTGATAACTGCGCCCCAGCGCCGGACCAGTTTCGATGACCCAGCCATTCTCATTCAGTGGTTTGCCGTTTGCCGGATCGGGTAACTGATGCCAGGGCAGCATTCCCAACACAGCATCATTGGTCATAATGCGTAAACGTGTTGCCTGGTCGGCCTGTAACTGTTTAAAATTGTCAAACAGAAATGCGGACAGACGAGCCAGTTTGGTTGTTTCTTCGGTATCCAGTTCAGCGACAGCCATCGATGCTGTTTGGCCATCATCATTGGTGGCTTGTAATTGGTTATTGTTTACAGTCAGCTCAATCGAAAACCACGGTGTTTCCGATGTTTCGTTGTAGTTTTGAGATGAGTGAGTTGATGCGCCAGATGAGTTAAAGCGCAAAGATTGACCGTATGGTCTTGACCGGGATTTGATGGTGCCAACCCTGCCGGGTTGAACTCCTTTCAGCTTAAACACTTCATCTAATAATGCCTTGTAATTAGTTTCGGAATCAATCGTATATCGTGATTGTCCGCCCAATAGTATTGGTACAAATTCTTTATCATTGGCAGAGCGCAATATCGGAATAAACGTGTTGCTGATATGTTTGGAATCGTAGATCTCCTGAGTGATGATAGCGCCTTCCCAATCGGCACCGTGGCCTTCTTCGACAGGCGCATGACCACGAAAGCGTTGGTCATATTTTTCAGTGCAAATACACAAGACTTTGTCGGCAGCCTCAATGCCATTCATCATCCAACGCGGCCAGCCTTCTGCTGGAGAACTGTCGAGATATTGATCCAGAATAGTTTCCACACCATCTTCGCGCAGTCGATCGGATAAACTTTGCACCCATTTTCTATGTTCATCAGAATCATGACTGTAGCTGATGAATACCTTGATTTCAGACATGGGGAGAATACTCGTTTTACTGATGCTTAGAGCCGCTTTTTATTAAAATCAATTGACCCGAATTCTGATTGTAACCAAAAGATACTGGCTATATCAGTATAATATCTACTTTGAAAAAACTGACCAATCAATATATTGCTTAAATTCAGTAAATAAGTGAAATTCAGTTTATTTTGAATTGACTCCTGAGCTTTTCTTCAAAGTGAAATAATCGCTGATGATACCTGCCGAGTTAAGAAACTTGGCATCGAGTCGATTGCCATTGATATCGATGACCATGGAGCCAAGCTGGTTAAGGGAAATAAACATGGCTGGATGATCGAGGCTACCGCCTGAAATTTTACCCGAGCTACCGGCAACTGCATATACAGCACCTTGATTCGCAAGGTTGACACCTTTGGTTTTTTGATAGGCTCCGTCAGCAGTATCAATACGTCCACTGCCCTTATTCAATATCATGGTGTTGTTTAAGGATTTCGATGGGCCGTAGTGTCCGTTGATGAGCATGGAGCGTTCGTAGGAATGACTATGTCCGGTCAGTACCAGATCGACGCCGTGCCGTTCCAGAATTGGAAGTGCATTCTGGCGCATTTCTATCAACTCGATCTCTGTGTCAGAATCGTGTGAGCCTTTTGTATATGGGGGATGATGCCAGAATGCAATGACCCATTGTTTGTCATTGGCGATTAAATCGTTGTCCAGCCAGCTTAACATCGCTCCGTTCACAGACCGGTTTGTCTCGAATGAGTCAAGAGCAATGAAATGAATATTGGCATAATCGAAGGAATAATAGGCTTCGGTTCCCGATGGCAACCCGCCGGCTTGACCCCGTCGAGGCAGATTGAAAATATCGTAGTATGGACCACTTTGGGTTGCTGAATCGGCGCTCCTGCCATCATGATTACCAAGAACCGGCCATATAGCCATCTGTCGCAACAGCTTTGGATAGGTTTCAAACACTGCTTTTTGATACTGCTGATCAGTTCCATGGGTATAAGCATTATCCCCCAGCATTAACCAGACATCGGTTTCCCGGCTTCCAGTAAAGGATTGATAGGCATCTCGAACTGACCGGGCATTGCGGTTGCCGGTACCTGAGTCACCGATGACCCAGATTCGGGTTGCTTTTTCAGTTCCGGGAACAGGCGATGTGACAAAGCGATAGTCTTCTCGCCCTCCTTTCAAGGTGGCCGCAGTCCGACCGATTGAATAAAAATAACGGGTATTCGGCCTCAGTCCTGTTAACTGAACAGTATGCTCGCTGCGATTGCCCGACACGGTGACAGTGGTGTTAAGCTGATTAACATGAGTACCAAAGCGTACCACTGAATCACTCATTTGATCTGTACGCCAACGAACCATCACGCCATGTGAAGTTTGAGTTTGCAAGTACGGTCCACGGATCACTGTTAATGCCTGGACATATTGAGCAGAGAACAAGAAAGATAACAGCATTATCTTAATTGTGAGCGTTCGGATTTGGGAATTGAAAGAAATGGTTGATGGCATAAACAATGTGATTATCTTAATGAAAATTACCTAGATTAAGATAAAGTGTTTCTTGTTAACTGACAAGATCGTGTCGCTAAGCGGTAAACGACCAAGAGTCACTCTTGCATCAAGCTGCTGAGTAATTGGTGTTGTGCCGGGCTGAGAGTCCCTGATTTTTGCCTGGCTAATAATAATTCCAGTGCTTGCTGTCTTTTCACCCGTGCTTCCATGTGTTGCTCTGTCAAACCAAGTAAATCAGCACGCTGCAAAACCCAGTGTGGTTGTATTTGAAGCTGTTCAGGTAACATGTTCAACCAGTCTAAAGCAGACTGATATGCGTGATGGTCGCGATTAAAATGGATTGCGTACTGCAGTAGTGAGGCAAGGGGACCAAGTTGTGTCACACCTTGCTGGATAATTTGATTAACCGCAGACAAGTTTGTCGGTGCCAAAGCTGCTTGTGTATGTGCCCATTCCAGATACATTTCCGGCAGCATTCGTTCTGCTGAGCTTGCAATCTGCCGATAATCGTCAAGCGCCTGCGCTGTATCACCAAGCGCACTCAGAATCCGTGCCCTCAACCATAACCCGTTAATATGATTACCTTGGTTCTTCAAAAGCCTGTTTACAAGCGGCAAAGCCAGGCCTGGTTTCCCGGCATCATGCCACATCGCGGCTTCCAGAAAATCAATACGATTGTTTTCGGAATTCAGCTCCCGTGCTCGCAAGAAATCCTGACTGGCCGGCATCCATTGCCCATCCATACGATAAAGCTGTGCCCGCTCGATACGGTTCTGAGCGGTGTCTTGAGATACGATTTCACGGCTGATCTGAGTAATCTGCTCATGCACAATACCATGCGCTCTAATCACACAGC
Organism: Gammaproteobacteria bacterium; assembly: GCA_022600935.1. Lineage (GTDB taxonomy): Bacteria > Pseudomonadota > Gammaproteobacteria > Methylococcales > DRLZ01 > DRLZ01. The sequence goes on along the minus strand of JAHZJL010000272.1, from coordinate 539 downwards.
TATATGTAATAAACAGAATAGCTAATTTGGACATTATTAATTGTCGCATGAATCTTCATCGAGAATAATATGATCAGTTATTTTAATCATACAGTTTTGCTATGGGCTGGAGAATGAAAACAATAAATGATTCTGCGCTCTTAAATGCGACTGGTTGGCCTGAACAGATTGGCGTGGGATAGCCTGGTGAGTGAGCTGGAAGCTGGAGCTTCCGGATCTGCGTTCCCAAGTGATACTTGGGAACGAGAGAATATCATCAGTTGCTAAGATTACCTGAATATTTGTTGTTATCGGGGACAGCTCTGTGTTCAAGCTCTTTTAATTAACCTGATCAGATACAGCAGCAATATCGCACCAACGGTTGCTGTAACGATTGAGCCAATAAGTCCTCCTGCAGAAATGCCAAAAAAGTTAAAAACGAAACCGCCAACTACTGCACCCAGAATTCCGATGACAATATTACCAATCAGGCCATAACCTCCACCTTTCATCAATGTTCCGGCTAACCAGCCAGCGACTGCACCTATTCCTAAAAATAT
>JAHZJL010000030.1 GCA_022600935.1 Gammaproteobacteria bacterium | reverse complement strand
GGGCAATCTGTTATCCAGCTCACCTGATCTGCTCATCGACGCTGGCGATCTTCTGCCAGGCGAATTCATCAGCGTTCGTTTTGACATGATCGCACGAGACCCAGGACTGTTGAGCAATACTGTCACGGCATCTGATTCAACAGCAATGACAGTTTCAGCTAACGCCGATATTGATGTTGTTGTTTTCGATCCTTTCGACCCGCCATTCGGCACCAAAATCGTTAATGACGATGGGTTGCCAGAGCTGGAATGGACAATGGTCTGGATTAATCCAAACACGGTTTACACCATGCCGTTACTGGTGATAGACGCGATTCCAGCGAATGCAACTTATGTTGTCGGCAGTGTCACCTGCGTTGCCAACGGCAGCTCGTCAATCATCAACTGCGACTATGACAGCACCAACAACCAGATAGTCGTTAACGGTTTGATCGGCCCTGACGGCAATGCCCAGGATGCAACGACAGCCAATAATGAAATCACCATCACCTTACGCACCAGAGTCGATGATCTGGCACTTGAAGTCATCAATCAAGGCAGCGCGTTCTGGGATGAAGATGGCGATGGCGATATCAGTGACGATATCAATTCACAAACACCATCATCAACCGACGAGCCAATCATTCCAGGTCTAAATGATCCAACCGTATGGACACACCCACTAGCGCAGATCAATGGCGTGGTCTGGTTAGATACAAATGAAAACAATCTGAACGACAATGGTGAAGATGGTCTGCAAAACTGGACAATTGAAATAACCGATAGTATAGGCGTTGTGATTACGCTGATGACTGATTCTGATGGCGCTTTTGCCATCAATAATCTATTGACCGACGATTACACAATCACCTTATATAATTCAGATGGTGATCTAGAAACCCAGCAATCGATTACACTACTGGCAGACGATGTATTTACCCTGCTCTACCCGGTTCCACCTGAAGTCATCGTTGCACCACCAACTCCAAACTCTGTAAAACCTGTACCAACACTCGCTGAATGGGGACGGTTGTTATTAATGCTGCTGTTGATATTAATTGCAACTTTTCAACTGCATGAAAAGAAACTTCTTTAACGAAATAGATATTTTTGTGCTATATCATTAAGCCTTGTCTATTGCTAATGCAGCAGGGTGAGGAGCTGGTCTTTTCTCCCTGCTAAAGTTTTAAATTCGCAAATCCATACACCCGTAGGTCAGATAAGCGCAGCGCCATCCGGCAATGAAGAGTTCGCACATCCACAAAAACCGGATGACGCTATAGCTTATCCGTCCTAGGCTTGCTAAATCATTAGGGTCAATGACTTGTAAATCAATTACTCCGACCGCTTCGATTCTTTAAACATTAAAACCTGGACTCAACCAAACCAGTTTTCCAGGTTTAAATTCCGAAAGTTACTGAAGTCTTTAGTGTTTCTGGTCACTAGCGTCAAATCCTGGCTAACGGCAATTGCAGCAATTTCTCCATCCGCATAAGCGCATGTGTTTCCTTTTCGTTGCAATCTAGCCCGTTCTTTGGCATACCAGCTTGCTGCAGCCTGATCAAACGGTAAAATAATCAAACCATTCGTTAACAGCATCTCTAAATAAGACTGTAGTTGTGTTTTCCTTTTAGAAGATTGCAATAACTCACAACCATACATCAATTCATGCCAGACGATTGCTGCAGTTGCACAATCTCCATCATGATTAGCAAACTGCTGCATTACATGCATGTCAGGTTTTAAACGTGCTGGTTCAGACAAGATATTGCTATCCAGCAAATACCTTATTCGGCCCAATCAAATCCCCTGCCAGAATCGGATGCACGTAAATTATTAAGCTCGGTTTGTGTCAGGGCACTATCAACATCCAACTGATTACGCCAATGTTGAATAGATTGATATAAACTTAAGCTCTTGTCTTTATGACTCAGTTTTTGATAGCTAGCCTCTGATAACATTACAGCAACTGGTTTACCATGCCGGGTAAGCTGTATAGCTTCATCAAATTCAAGCCGATGTATCAATTGTGACAGGTTATTCTTTGCCTCAGCGATGGTACTGGTTTTCATCTGCATCACTCAATTATGACTAAAGTTATAGCTATAATAAGGCTTCAGGTCACAATCATCAAGTAAAATCATGGGGCTAAATCATAAGAGCTAGAGTCAAATTGTTAAGCGATGTAAATTGAGCCAGCATTCCTGATAGGATGTGGTGAGATACAAGGCACGAACCAGATCAATTGAAGCGGTTGGTTATTACATTAGCTTTGGTCACAATCACGGCAAGTCAGTGTTTTCAACAATCTTTACGCATTATTACGTGTTTTGCGTACATCTATTGGGGTTCGCACCTCACCCACAACCTACGAATTAGCCCAAATTACCGCGTTCATTGTAGAAATGGAGCAATTCGCCAGGAAAAAAAGCCTGACAAAAACAATCAAAGAAAACCTGGATGCTGCGTTGACTTATTTTATCAACCATCGTCACATGATGGATTATGCGACACAGGTGAAACAACAATTACCGATTGGGTCAGGTGTGACTGAGGCCGCCTGCAAAACATTAGTGAAACAGCGCCTTTGTGGCTCGGGAATGCGTTGGAAAAACAAAGGTGCCAAAGTGATTTTGTCCTTGCGAGCACTTGTTCAGTCAAAAGGGCGTTGGCAACAGTTTTGGGGGAATATTGACGAATATGGTGCTCAAG
>JAHZJL010000029.1 GCA_022600935.1 Gammaproteobacteria bacterium | reverse complement strand
TATTTTGTTGAAGGTTCTGATCCGATGGAGATGCATCAAAAAATGGCAGCTATCATGGAACAATGCGTTCTGGAGATTCGTGAGATACAGCAACAAGCCAGGACCAATAATGATGTAACCCGACCCCGCTGGCCGATGATTGTGTTACGCAGCCCAAAAGGCTGGACTGGCCCTGAAACTGTCGATGGTCATAAGGTTGAAGGGTTTTGGCGAGCGCATCAGGTGCCGCTGACGGGCGTAAAAGACAACCCAAAACATTTGCAACAATTGGAGGACTGGCTGCACAGTTACAAGCCTGAAGAACTGTTTGATACTGAGGGTCGTTTGATACCGGAATTAAAAGCCCTGGCGCCAGCAGGGACAAGACGCATGGGCGCCAACCCACATGCCAATGGCGGCCTGCTGCGTCACTCATTACGCATGCCGGATTTTAGAGACTATGCGGTTGAAGTGTCTAAACCCGGTCGCCAGGAAATCGAAAACACACGGCCTTTAGGACAACTGTTGCGTGACGTGATGCGCTTGAATGACAATAATTTTCGCGTTTTCGGCCCGGATGAAAACACGTCCAACAAACTGGATGCCATCTACGAAGTCAGTAAGAAATTGTGGCTGGCCGACTATTTGCCAGAAGATGCCGACGGCGGCGAATTATCAACCGATGGCCGAGTCATGGAAATGCTTTCGGAACACACACTGGAAGGCTGGCTGGAAGGTTATCTGTTAACTGGTCGTCACGGTTTCTTTTCCACATACGAAGCTTTCGTTCATGTCATCGACTCAATGTTTAATCAGCACGCCAAGTGGTTGGATATCAGTGAGGACATTCCCTGGCGCGCGCCGATTTCTTCGCTTAACTTATTGATTACCTCGACGGTTTGGCGTCAGGATCATAATGGTTTTACCCACCAGGATCCTGGCTTTCTCGATATCGTCGTCAATAAAAGCCCTACCGTATGCCGTATTTATCTGCCGCCTGATATCAATACCTTGCTGTCAGTTGCCAACCATTGTCTGCGCAGCACCAACGATATCAATGTCATCGTTGCCGATAAGAAGAAACATTTTCAGTTTCTGGACATGGATGCAGCGATCAAACATTGCACCAAAGGCATCGGAATCTGGAGCTGGGCGAGCAATGATCAGGATGTTGAACCTGATGTGGTGATGGCCGGCTGTGGCGATGTGCCAACCCAGGAAGCGCTAGCTGCAATTTGTTTGTTACGTGAATATTTTGAAGATTTGAAAATCCGTTTTATCAATGTTGTCGATTTATACAAACTCAGTCCCGAAACCGAGCACCCGCATGGCTTGACGGATTATGATTTTGACAGCCTGTTTACCAAAGATAAACCGGTTATTTTTAATTTTCATGGCTACCCGTGGCTAATCCATCGTCTGGCGTATCGCAGAACCAATCATAACAACCTGCATGTACGGGGCTACAAAGAAAAAGGCAACATTAATACGCCGCTGGAACTGGCGATCCGTAACGAGATTGATCGGTTCAGTCTGGCGATTGATGTCATCAATCGAGTGCCCCGCTTGCAAGTGGCAGGAGCGCACGCCAAAGAAAGTCTGCGAGACATGCAGATTGAATGTAGTCAATATGCGTACAAGCATGGTACTGATATGCCTGAGGTGGCAAACTGGACCTGGCCTGATTAATAAAAGCCACCTGATATCACCGTGTTGGCAATTACCATGAATACAGGTAACTCTCAGCTTACCCTCTATTTTGTCCAATCGCTGCGTTGAAAGTGCTCATTTACACCTGTAAACTCCGCGCTTTCGCCTTGCTCTTGAATAAACTAGAGGGCAATCTGAGCAGTTACTGATTACGCTGAGTTACGAATACAGAATATTTAGAAGGAGTCACGACCATCACACTTGAATTGGATACTCTGTTTTTTTAGAACTCCTTGTTAATCAGTGCATCTATCGTAGTTATGAGCCTTTTATTGTCTATGAAGTTAAACCTGTTATGCGATCCGTTTGTTGGTATGCCGAACATGAACCAATTAGACTGAATAACAAGAGGTGGTGAAGTATGAAATGGTCCTGGAAACTAACACGACTTGCGGGTATTGATGTCTATGTCCATGCTACCTTTTTTATTCTGCTTGCCTGGATAGGTTTGCGTTACTGGTTATTGGAGGGCAATTGGATTGCGGTCATAAGCGGTATTGGCTTTGTCCTGGCCTTATTTGCCTGTGTGGTTTTACACGAGCTAGGGCATGCGTTAACTGCACGACGTTACGGTATTGGTACCCGAGATATTATGTTATTGCCGATTGGCGGTGTTGCATCTCTGGAACACATGCCTGATGATCCTAAACAGGAAATTGCAGTCGCCCTGGCAGGGCCTGCCGTCAACTTGGTCATTGTGCTTTGTTTGTGGCTGTTAACCACAGCAAGTAGTGCAGTAGTTCCTGTGGATCAATTGAGTCTGACCGGCGGGCCATTTCTGGAACGACTGATGGCACTCAACATCATCCTCGCCGTCTTCAACCTGATACCGGCATTTCCCATGGATGGTGGACGGGTGTTGCGTGCGCTTTTAGCCATGCGCCTGAACCATACCAGAGCCACACAATTGGCAGCCAATATCGGCCAATTTCTTGCTATCTGGCTGGGATTTCTTGGTTTGTTGTATAACCCATTCTTGATATTAATCGCTTTATTTGTCTGGATTGGCGCATCTGCTGAAGTAGGAATGGAGCAGATCAAATCTACTCTATCTGGCGTAACGGTCGGCCAAGCGATGTTGACTGATTTTAAAGTCTTATCGCCTGATGATTCATTATCCCACGCTATAGACTTGACTCTTGAAAGCAGCCAGAAAGATTTCCCAGTTCTTGAAAATCTGCAAATGGTGGGGATCCTCTCACAAACTGAGTTGCTTAAGGGACTAAAGGAATTCGGCAATCAGGCCCGGGTTGGTGAATGGATGAAAACAGAGGTACAAAGCGCCGAGATTAACG
>JAHZJL010000271.1 GCA_022600935.1 Gammaproteobacteria bacterium | reverse complement strand
TCATGAAACCTGATCGCATCATTATAGGTACTGATAATCAAGGTGTTGAAGAATTGCTGAGGGAATTGTATTCACCGTTTAATCGTAATCATGAACGCATTATCAGTATGGGTGTTCGTTCTGCAGAGTTGACCAAATATGCCGCAAACGCCATGTTAGCGACCAAAATTAGTTTCATGAATGAGCTGTCCATGATTGCCGAGCAGATGGATGCGGATATCGAAGATGTGCGTCAGGGAATCGGTTCGGACAGCCGAATTGGTTTTTCCTTTATTTATCCGGGTTGTGGATACGGCGGTTCATGTTTTCCGAAAGATGTCAAAGCGCTGATTCGTTCAGCCGATGAAGCGGGTAGTCCGGCACGACTGATTAGTGCGGTTGATGCGGTTAATTCACAACAACACCAGGTTCTGTTCAACAAATTACATCAGCATTTCAACAGTGATCTCAACAATAAAACCATTGCTATCTGGGGCCTGGCATTTAAACCTAACACAGATGATATGCGCGAATCACCCAGTTGTGTATTAATTAGAGCCTTGTTACAAGCAGGTGCAAGCATTCAGGCATATGACCCGGTTGCAATGCCTGAGGCTGCAAGACTGTTTGGTTCCAGGAAAGGCTTTCGTCTGGCTGACAAACAATATGACGCATTGGTACAAGCGGATGCACTGGTATTGGTCACAGAATGGCAGGTTTTTCGCAGTCCGGATTTTAATCGAATCAAGAATACCTTGAAACAACCCGTGATTGTTGATGGCAGGAATATCTATGATCCACTCGCGTTAACCGAAGCAGGATTCAGCTATTACGGAATCGGCAGAGCAGTCCCCACTACTCCGGTAATAAGCGTTGTCGCATCCAGAGATTGTGCCTGAGTGGTGTTTGGACAAATCGCTATGACCAGTCAGTTATTACAAAATACCAAAGCAATCAGGTCAGAGACAGCTGAGCCTGCTGAAGCTCAAAAAAGGCGCAAACTGGTTTTGTTTCCAGGTGCATTCCGGCCGCCGCACAAAGTTCATTTCAATACAGTGCTTGCGCTTGCTTCCCGCGTTGATGTTGATGAGGTGGTGATTATTATCACCAACCGTTGTCGTCCTGTGCCCGGAACATCAAAAGTGCTGGACACCACGGTCGCCCTGAAAATCTGGTCTGTCTATCTGCAGGATTATGCCATTGCCAAAAACAAGATACGTATTGAGGTCGCAGCGCACAGCGCTGTCAAGCATGCGCTTGGCTATTTGGATAAAGTACGTCGAGGCGATAGCGTGTTGTTTTGCGTGGGAGAAAAAGATTTTCAACAGGGAACTGGCCGTTTCAGCAAAATTGAAAAACTGTCTGAACAACACGGGGTAACAGCATCCGTTGTTTTGTCACCTGTTCCAGAACTGGATGGTGGAGCAACGCTAGTGCGTTCATATTTGGGTGCAGGAATAACGGGTCGCGATGCGTTTATGACCTCTCTCCCGGAACATTTATCCAGCCAACAATGTGATCAGGTCTGGGATATCTGTTGCACGAGTATGCGGGATATGAAAGAGATTGCCGCTGAGCAGATTCAATCAATTTTGGAACGCAACGGAATCAGCGGAATTCAATCAATTAACTGTGCGAAAAACAAAAAAACAGACCTGGTTTTTCGCGTGCGTCTTGATAATGGCAGCAGGGTTTTTGTCAAATATGCGAACGATACGGTCAAGGCCGACCAACTGGGACAATCACAGCGGTTGAAACCTCGCAGTCGTTTGTACGCCGAGCGTCGCGCGCTCAAGTGGTTGGCCAGTAATAATCCCAGCCAAACCAGGGTACCGCAAGTCATTTGTTTTGAGAGCAAGTCAAAAACCCTGGTTCTGGATGATGTCAGTGGAGCAGGGCGGTTGCTTGAAAATGATTTGCAGCAAGGTATTTTTGATACGTGGATTGCTAGGCAGGCAAGCCATTTTTTAGCGGCTTGTCACACCAGCCAGGCTCCAGATGAGTCATTTTGGGGGAGCGACGAGGCGGATCGAGCACATTGGAAAACAATACTCGATCTACGCACAGTCACTTGCTCTGTCACCAATAGTCAATTCGGTAAACTGCCAGCGCATAGCCTGTATCAACTGCAATTATTAAACGATGTCAGCCAAAAAGCATCATACCGTGCTGTTTATCATCTTGATTACGGTCCAAAAAACATCTTCGTACACGATCAGAAAATCAGCGTGATTGATTTCGAAATGAGTTCAACGATCAGTGATCCTGCGTTTGATTTCGGTTGTTTGCTTGGACACTATTTATGGTGGGGTATGGCCACTGATTCGAAAAAAACATGTCTGGAATGTATCAGTGTAGCGCTTCAGGTCTACCAAACAAGCATATCGACGCTATGGACTGACATCGCTTCACGAATTGCGCCATTCTCTGCTACGGTTATTCTGTCTCAACTAGCCATTCATAGCCACCATCTCAAACCTGTTTTGTATCATCAGCTATTGGAAGCCGCATCTACACTTCTGGCATCAAATCTCGCCAGGAGTGAAGAAATAGAGCAGTTATTCACAGTCGTATCAGCTCGCGTATGTAATGCTGATAGACGATTACCAACCAAAGGAGAATCTCATGAATTCAATAAAGATTACTGGTTTGTTCATTAGTCTTTTGTTGTTAACTGGTTGTTATGCGCATCACCCGCATGACTTTCATTCGCCCGCAGCAGCAGGGGCGGTTTTGGGGGCGGTAGTCGGTGGTGTGGCTGGATATGCGATTGGCAACAGCCATTCACACCACCAAGGCGGCTATCATGGAGGTCGGCATTCCGACAGTCATGGACATCATAGACGAGGTCGTCACCATTGAAGACACGGTGATCGTTGGCACATGTGTTATCGCTCT
>JAHZJL010000270.1 GCA_022600935.1 Gammaproteobacteria bacterium | reverse complement strand
GGTTCTGTTGTTTGCAAAAGACCCGCATGTTTCATTTACCAATAATCGAGCCGAACAGGATTTGAGAATGGCAAAGGTTAAACAAAAAGTATCTGGCTGTTTGCGGTCTGATATTTATGCCCACGCTTATTGTCGCATTTCAAGTTATCTGCAGACAATGGCGAACAAAGGTTACAATCCGCTGATTGCTATTCAAATGGCTCTGGCTGGCAATGCTTGCTCTATGGGTGAGTAGTTACCAAAAAGCAATCACAATCTGTTAAGAATGACCGTCTATGATTGATTGGTTAACCTAAATCGGCTGATGTGTTGGATTACGTTGCGCCCTTAATGATATGTCAAAATCATGCCTTTTCTTTGGCGCACCTAACCTAACCAATAAATGTTATGTTTGAGAAAGTAACGGCATGGGACAATCTCTATCTGGCCTGGCAAAAGGCCAGCCGACACAAACGCGGTCGTCAGGATGTCGCTGCATTTGAACATGATTTGGAAGCTAATTTACTCGATATACAGCACCAGCTTCTAACTCTAACCTGGCAACCAGCCGGATATGTCAGTTTTTATATACAAGATCCAAAATTTCGCTTGATCAGCGCGGCACCGTTCGCAGATCGTGTTATCCATCATGCAGTTTGTAATGTGATTGAACCCATGTTTGAGCCTAGCTTTATTGAACACAGTTATGCCAATCGAATTGGGAAAGGCAATCATCGCGCGATTACTACAGCACAACAGTATGCGCGGCGTTTTCACTATGTGTTGTCACTGGATGTACAACAGTTTTTTCAATCGATTGATCACCACGTGTTGCACAAACAACTGATTTTAAAAATAGACGATCCGGCTGTAATGAATTTGATTGATCAAATTCTTGCCAGTGGTTCGGGCGTATTTGCCGATCACAAGGGAAAAGGTTTGCCGATTGGTAATTTAACCAGTCAATTTTGGGCTAACGTGTATTTGAACCCGCTCGATCATTTCATCAAACGCACATTGCGCTGTAAAGGTTATGTGAGATTTGTGGATGATATGCGATTGTTCGCTGATAACAAACAGCAATTATGGCACTGGAAACAGCAGATTATGGATTATCTCGGTGACCGGCTTGCATTATCAGTGCATCCTGGCGCACAACCACAACCTGTGCTTGAAGGATTTGGCTTTCTCGGTTTTCATATATTTCCCCAACAGAAACGCTTGAAACAACGCAAAGGAATCCAATATCAGCGAAAACTGAAACAGTTGGTCAGTGCTTATCAATACAATCGTATTTCAGCACAGCAATTGCTGGATTCCATCCAGGCGTGGAACAATCATGTAGGTTATGCAAACACAGTGGGGTTGCGCAAACGTTTGTTCAACCAACTTCCTGCTGAAATTATTCGTTTGATGCAGCACCTTGATACAGACCAGCAAATCGTTTAATCATTGTTGAATTTATCCGTTTTAACGTTAACAATAGAAACTATTTATCGTTTATTTCAGCATTGTTTGATCATGAATGATCACAAAATCAACACAGGACATCATAATGCCTAAGGCGTTTATCAGTTACAGCCATTGCGATGAAGATTGGAAAGAGCTGGTGCAAAGCCATTTGGCAGTTCTCAAAAATAAAGGTGTGCTGACAATCTGGGAAGATCGACAGATTGAATCGGGTCAGGAGTGGTTCAACGCAATCAAACAGTCCATGCAAGAGGCGTGTGTTGGTATAACACTGGTCAGCCGTCACTTTTTAGCATCCGAGTTTATTCATAAAGAAGAAATTCCGACATTGCTGGAAAAACGCGAAAAAGAGGGTTTTTTATTACTGCCGATTATTATTTCGCCCTGCGCCTGGCGTGTTGTCGAGTGGTTGAGTGCAATCCAGGGTGTAACACCGAATAACAAGCCAATGCAGGAAATGAGCGAAGGTGAGAGAGATCATGTTCTGACCGATATGGTGGAAAAGATTCACCGTCATATACTCGATAGCCAACCTGCCATTGTTAAACCGGAACTCATACCTGAAAAACCGAATCAACAGAAATCACCCACACCAACAGCTGAAAAACAAACAAATCAGCAAACTGAAGAGGAGACATCACCAGGAGACCAACCAGCAACAGAGAAAAACCATCACAAGAACAAGCACGATGCAACTTATCAACGCTTGATAAGCAATGGCCTGCGCAATTGTGACTTATCCGCAAAAGAACGCGTAAAGATTGGCAGACGACTGGCTGAAACTGGCGATCCACGTCCAGAAGTGATGGATGTGGATGCGATGCAGTTTTGTTTGGTTCCCAAGGGTCGGTTTTGGATGGGTGCGGCTGAATCGGATAGTGATGCCTATGATAATGAAAAACCTGAGGAAGAATACAATCTTGCCTACCAATACTGGCTGGCGCGTTATCCAGTGACTGTGGCTCAGTTCCGGCAATTTAGTCATCAAAGCGGGTATCAACCCGGTGATGCTGATTGTTTGAAGGGTGTCGACAATGAACCCGTGGTCAATGTGTCCTGGGGTGAAGCGCTGGCGTTCTGCCAATGGTTACAATCCCGTTGGCAAGGTCAAGCTTGGTTACCTCAATCCGGTTGGCGGTTGACCTTAGCCAACGAACCGGAATGGGAAAAAGCAGGTCGGGGCGGGTCGTGGTATCCAGCAACTGCAATCAACCGCACAATCGCTCACATTAATTTTGAAGATGAATTCGACAGTGCCATCGAAACAACTGAGAATCCGCATCCGCAACGTGTTTATCCCTGGGGCGACAAAATCAATACAGAGCATCTAAACTACAATGATCATATTCAACACACATCAACACCAGGTGCTTATCCAACTGGGCTAAGTCCCTATGGATGCGAAGATTTAAGCGGTAATGCTTGGGAATGGACCCGCAGTCAGTTTCACAATTATCCCTATCCGTCTGCTTTTTCAAAAGACTGGTGGAAACGGGAAGCGGCGGATGATACAGCGAGTCGCGTGTTGCGCGGCGGGGCGTTCCACATCGGTCAGAGTCGCGTCCGCGCGGCTGTGCGCTACTCTTGTCCCCCGCACGTCCGCAACTACGGCCTCGGTTTTCGGGTGTGTTTGTCCCCATTGCCTCTGGACGCTGATCCTCTGAACGATGGGTCTCTGAATGGATAACACTGCAAGCCAGATAACAACCATGCCGTGGTTGCCTCAGCCGAAAATTCCCAACTTCCCGTTCCCGAACTCCAGTTTGGGAATACATGGCTGGAAGCTCTGCTTCCAGTCACATGACTTGTGGTTACAGAGCAAGGTAGTGTAAAGCTTGCCTCGACTGACGCCAGAACAATACCTGCTTTACGAAAACGAGCAGTCGATCCGTCACGAACTGGTTGATGGCTATTTATACGCCATGACTGGTGCCAGTGATCGCCATGAAGAAATAGCGATTAATCTGGCAGCTGCATTGCAGATTCACCTGCGCGGAACCGGATGCCGTGTTTACAAAGGTGATTTAAAAATCCGTTTGGCTGATGATTTTTATTATCCTGACATTTTTGTACGATGTCATGAACAACGTGATGATCCCTATTTTAAAACAGACCCGGTATTGATTGTCGAGGTTCTTTCTCCAGGCACTCAGCGTTATGACAGAGGTGACAAGCGCCTGGCTTATTTCAAACTGGAATCGCTTCAGGAATACATCCTGATTGCTCAGGATAAAATTCAGGTTGAGATTTATCGGCGATCCGGTCAGCAAACTGCTCAAATCCTGGATCAAGCCAGTTCGGTTCTTAATCTGGAGTCTGTTGGCTTGACATTGACGCTTGCTGATTTATACGAATAATGCGGGAGTTTGTGGGAGTATAATATTCGTCAAGTAGTCTCTTGTTTCAGAATAACCCAGAAAATGGCTGAACCAGCACTTCATCGCCAACTTCCACATTCCCTTCCTCATGTTGTAACACAATAAACGCATTGGCCAGGCTCATTGAAGTAAGAATGCCAGAACCTTGTTTGCCTGTAGTTTGTACTGTCCATTGCCCATTTTCACCTGGTTTCAGGATACCGCGTTGAAATTCTGTACGACCCTTTCGTTTGCGTATGTTGCTTAAGCTGGTTGCCAGGAACCGAGGTGAGATGAGTTGGTCAGTGATGCCGAGCATTTTCTCAACAGCGGGTTTTAGTAGAAAACACCAGGTCACCATCACCGCAACAGGGTTTCCAGGCAGTCCAAATAAGATGGCTGAATTGATGTTACCGAATGCGATGGGTCTTCCCGGTTTCATGGCAACTGTCCAGAAATCCACAGAGCCTAACTCACTTAAAACTTGTTTGGTGTAATCGGCCTCGCCGACGGAAACGCCACCCGATGTGATAATTAAATCGGCAGTTTGGGAAACATCGAGAAAAGCTGCTTTTAATTGATCGGGATCATCAGGGATGATGCCCATATCCATCAATTCAACCGGGTAAGCTTTGAGGGCAGCGCACAGGCTGTATCGGTTGCTATCAAAAATAAGCGATTGATCTGCGCTATCGACTGGCTTTTGTCCAAGATCACAGACTTCACTTCCGGTTGAAAAGACGGCAACACGAAGCGGGCGATAGACCGGTACTTCAGCGATGCCCATTGAGGCAATAATGCCAATATCAGCAGGTGTACATAAACGACCTGAAACATGCACGCAATCACCTGGTTTGATATCTTCTCCGGCCAGACGTATATTTTGTCCTGGTTTATGTCGAGCATCAATCGTAATGCTTTGGTTGTCGAATTCTGCATGCTCCTGAATAATAACAGTATCTGTTCCGTCTGGAATGGCTGCTCCGGTCATAATGCGCACGGCTTCGCCGCGATTGACTTGACCGCTAAATGCCTGTCCCGCGACTGCTGTGCCGATAATTGCCAGTTTGGAAACTTGATCTGGAGCGGGTAAGTCAGCGCTATGGATCGCATAGCCATCCATTGCTGAATTTGTAAATGGAGGAACGAATCCAGTTGAATAAATGTTTTCAAATAAAACCCGCCCACAGCATTCTTGAATAGGGAGCATTTGATAACCTGAAATCGGATGGACTGTTTTCAGTATCATCTCCAGTGCTTGATTAACAGAGAGTGTGCCGAACTCTGGAGTGTCAGTGCAATTTGGTTGAATGTTAACGTGCATTGTAAAAAAGTTTCTTTGTGTGTTGCTTGTCGTGCTGAAAGATTCGCTTAGTTTACCCACGCCAGTGGTGGATTAATTGTTGTTGCGGAATAAGTCCTATCAACAGATGCAACCGTATTATCAACGAATTGCATCTTTTTTAAATAGATTAAGATAGCGAGTGGTTTGCAGGCCAGGATTATCCTGAGCATATATTCCATGAATAACTGCGAGAAAATCTGCACCAGCATCGATTAACTGACGACCATTGTCAGGAGTAATACCACCAATCGCAACAACAGGAACATCAAGTCGTCGTTTAGCTTCAGCAAGCAGATTAATATTCGCTGGCGTTGCCTCTGGTTTGCTATTGGAATTAAAAAAGCGTCCAAATGCTACGTAATCAGCGCCTTGTGATTGAGCCTGCAATGCTCTTTGTAGTGAATTGTAACAACTAATACCAATCATCTTTTGTTTGCCAAGTAAGTTGCGTGCCTTTCTGATATTCGTGTCTTGTTTGCCTAAATGCACACCATCAGCATTTATCATTTGAGCCAACGCTAGATCATCGTTAATAATGAGTCGTGCCTGATATTTGTGACAGAGTGACAGTAAATCCTGTGCTAGCGAAAATGCGACTTGATTTAAAGGCTCGTCACTTTTAATTCGCAACTGAACGATGCTTGCTCCCGCTTGCAGAGATTGTTGCGTTTTTTCAATGATGGACTGATCAGGCAACCGATAATCAGTAATAATGTAAAGTCCGTAACAAGGTGTTAGGTTATTCAATCCTCATTCCTTAAATCAAATTTCTTGGCAATTTTATACTTTACCCCATTTTGACTTGATTCAGACAGCATCAGATAGAATGAATTGACTGGCCATTGGATTGGTGTAAATTCCGGTAATGTGGTTTTTTCACCAATTTTTCGAACCAGGCTGACATGGGGCGTGTAATGTTCTGGGATTTTGTTGATGCCGCATCGTTGGGTCGCCAGAGCGCATTGAGTAGCCAGCTGTGATAACTGCGCATGGTGTTTCGTTGGACCTGCCCATAAGACTTTGGCGCGATTAAAATAACCGTATTGATCTATGCTCAGAGAAAAAGCATGGCAGCGGATTTTTTCTGCTTGCCTGGTCAGGCAGAATAGGGCTTGAGTTTGACCGATAAAATGTAATGTTAGATGGAGATTGGATGCGGTTATCGGTTGTCCGGTTTGGGCTCCCGGTATGGTCGCATGCAATCGCTGACGAACATGTTGGTCAGGTAAGAGAGCAAAAAACAATCGGGGCATTTTAATCCTGTTCTGTTTGAATGTATCGAAAAGTAAGATTAATGCGAATGTCCACCGGTTTCCTGGTTTTAGCAAGGCAATGGCGCCAATGGTGTTGTAGACTGCCTGCCATCAATAACAAGCTTCCGTTTTCAAGTGCAATATCAATCGTAAGTTTTGTCTTGTTATGACGCAATTTAAATAAACGTTTTGCCCCTAGGGACAAGGATGCGATCACAGGATTGTTTCCGAGTTGTTTTTCATTGTCTGCATGCCAACCCATTGAATCTTGACCATCATGGTATAGATTGCCTAAAACGCTGTTAAATTTAAATCCAGTAAACTGGCTAATTGTTTGCCTAAGTCCTTGTAAGCATGGAGTCCAAGGCAATGGCGTATGTTTAACATTCGAATAACAATAGGTTGCTCTCGGGTCGCCATACCAGCATACAAGCCGAGGCGCTGTTATTTGT
>JAHZJL010000269.1 GCA_022600935.1 Gammaproteobacteria bacterium | reverse complement strand
GGAATGTATGAGCATTTTGAGTACAGACACAGAACAACAGCCAGCACAAGCGACCCAGGAAACCAAAAAACCTGGTGTTTTACGCAGCCAGGCAACATTAACGCTTCAAACAAAATACGGGCAATCGTTTATCTACGGGCGAGCGCGAAACGATGCAAAAGGAAAGAAACAAATACCGGGATTATTGGAGTATGCGCGTCGGACACGAATTATCTGGTTGTCGGTTCTTGCTGATGACCCCTATGCCGATTGGCAATTAGTTAAAATTGAAAATTATTTAGAAAACGCGAAACAATCAATTCAAAGCAGTAATAAGGATATTAAAGACGCATTGCAGTCGATCTCTGGAATGGAGGTTCAACCCGCGCAGTCGCTGTCACCGATAACAGTCCCCCTGAATTTTCAAAATCCGTATGCTTATATGGGTGCGGGAATTGTCAGTGAATATGACCAGTTGGCATGTCGTGTTTTCTCTGCAACCCATGTGGGCATGATCAGAAAAAAGCAGGGGTTTATCATATTGAATCAAGCCGGTGCGGGAATTCGTCGAGTATTTAGTGCGGCCTATGAGTGGAAATATAGTGGTGTAACACGTAAGGATATCAATAATAAAACAAAAATAGCTGAACATGCGATACAGATTATGGGAGACTGTCCACACGTCATACTGAATAAAACGAATCGCGCCAGCAATGCCCCGGAAATCACTCATAATTGAAGTGATGACCGGGTGATGTGTTCACCAGTGATTTCACAATGTATTGATATAGAATAATAAATAACACGAATCGCGTCACTACTGGGGTAGTGACGCGATTCGTGTAAGATAGAATATGAACCGAAAGGTGAATAAAACAGAAATTGAGCCGGTAACAGAATTCGTGTAAAGTTCAACAAATGAAGGCTGGATGCATCGCCAGGGTAAAAACGATGTACTTTTAGATGAGAAAGAATTCTCATCAACACGATAGACACTCAATCAAGACAGGAGGACCCGATTTACTGAAAACATATCCCGCCATCACTATTTTCTTATCAAAGAAATGCATGGTTTCTGATCTCAGAAAAAGTCTGTTGTAGACTTCAAGCCCTTAGCTCTTTAACGAGAATCAGCTTGCTGATTGGCAATAAAACTCACCGACCGAACATACAACACACCAATTGATATCACAGAAAAGATGTCAATTCCGCACCCAATTTCTGTTTATCCGTGGTTATCCACAGACTACACGCTTTGCCTATGCGCTCGTAGGGCGGCGCTCCGGCAGTCGTGCATTCTGTGGATAACCACTCCGGTAATGGTCTTAATCAAACACGAACATTACAAGTGGGGCACCGTGCCCCACTTGTAACCAAAACCCTCCACAAGCAAAAAAGGGTTTTGAATTGTCACCCAACCCTGTCTTTAAGCACACTGTATCATCAGATCAATCAATCGAGAATCAACGATGAGACTATATGTGCTGTATTGCTGTACGTTGCTAATCTTCACCAGCTGCGCTCAACATAATCGCATTGACTTACAGCAAAAAGATCATCAGATGTCAGATGGTCAAAGTATCAAAGACTCAGATGGCCAAAGCACCAAAGACACTGACCTCTTAGAAACGAATGAAAGCAAGATAAAGGCGACTGATGTTGTTGCATTAGACCCGATGACACTTGTAGGCCGGTATACCTTGATTAGCGCAACACCGACTGAGCAACAAATCGAGCCTTTATCGGTTATGGTCACAGTGACGATGCCAAAGCTCATCCAGACAGTTGGAGATGCTATCCGACATGTTTTAAAACCCAGCGGATATCGACTGGCGCGATTGAATGCCCAAGGCCCCGAAGTCATACAGTTATTAGGTCGCCCGTTACCACAGATACACAGAAAACTGGGCCCCATGCCGCTGCAGGATATCTTGTTGACGTTAGTATCTCCAGCCTTTCGACTACATACAGACCCGGTACATCGATTGATTGCGTATGACTTAAAAAACGATTATATGGAGGAGTTCGCCCCATGAACGTGATTAATAGTAAGCGGTTTTTAAACATGGGCATGGGGTTGTTTGTTGCCCTTTGCGCCGGAGTTTTGATCTATATGTTATGGCCTTCGGCGGGACAATCGATTCAGTTATCAGAATCATCGAACTCCATAGCGGCGACACAAACAAAAACGAAACAGACTATTGCGACTCAATTAACTGATCTCCATACAAAAGTTGAGTCAATGCAGACGGCATTGAAGCATCAGGGTGAGCAACTAACCCAACAAGAGGCACACTTAAAACAGTACCAGAATGCGCTTATCAAGCGATTGACAGTTCAGGATGAACACATTGGTGAACTGGGAACAGTGATCGCAAAAATAAACACAGCGTTGCACGAAAAACACAAACAAAGAAGGAAAAAACCGCTTCAAAAGGTTCGAAAAACCAGACAGCAATCAAAACCCAGAGTGACTTTAGCGAGCGTTGATCTTTGGGGTGATAATCCGGTAGCTGTGCTACAGGATCAAACCAGTCTGCTGTCGCTCAGGACTGGTCAACTGTACAAGAACTGGAAGATTACAGAGATCGATGTAGACCAACAAACCGCCACATTGGTCAAATCCAATCAAAAACCAATAATCTTGAGAGTCCACCAATGAAGTCGCTTGTGAGGGGATTATTATTGATGTGGAGCTTGGTAGTGCAGGCCACACAACAAGCAGAAATTCAAACAGCGTTGAAAGCAAAAGTGGGGCACCGTGCCCCACTTGACCAAAAGACAACAATCAATTTGCCTGAACTGGCCATTGATATCAATTATGTACCAGGCCAGCGTTGCCAAGTTCAATCAACAGTCCGTGTCGTCGAACGTAATTTGACTTTACCGTATCGGCAACAGACCTTGTATGGAAGTAACGCATGTCAATCCAGAAAATAATCGTTTGGTTGGGTTTGGCAGTATGGTTTGTGAGTAATACGCAAGCTACCGAAATCACCCACAGTCAACAACACAACAGCGGTCAGCAGGCCACTACAGTCGATGCATCCAAGCAGCGTCGGTTGCAATGGGATATGTCAGAGAATGAGTGGCAACGCTATCAAACGCTGATGCAAGGCATTCGAGGCAGTATCAGTCCATCCACAATTTCTCCACTGGAAGTGTTGGGAACGCATGCTCGGAATGACAAAGAACGCAGGCATTATGCAAAACGCTGGGCCAAGCTGATGCACGATGATGTGGAGAGCATTCTCAAATTCCAGGCCGCCTACCAAGCCGCATGGACTGAACTGTACGGTGTTCAGCCTCTTGTTGATATCAGTCAGCTCAAACGCAAGCCCAGACCATCACTCTCAATCCATAACGGTGACCGGATTACCGTCTTTATTAAGCCTAAAGACTGCACAACCTGCCAGCTTGTTGTTCACAACACAGCCGAACAGACTTTAAAAGCCGGAGCGACGCTGGATATCTATTTTGTCACCACCCAACCTGGCAAAGATGATCAACTGATCACCCTTTGGGCACAAGCCGCTGGTATCAAACCTGCTGATGTCAAAGCCCAGCGTATTACCTTGAATCATGAATCCGGTGAGCTGATGCAGATAACAGGGCAAGTGGTGACTCGATTCCCGTTGATTTATAAAATCAACCAGAATTCTATCGAGCCGATCCCTGTGAGTCGATTCCAGTGAATCAGTGTTTACACTCACAGAGTGTGTTGAGTGACGCCGTTTGTCACCAACTTCCGAAACGGATTATCCAGGCGATGACACATACCTTACAGGATAAAGACTATGTCATGATTTCCTATGAGTGGGGGTTTATTCTGAAACGACATGTCCAGCAGTGCATTATTCTGGATTATTGCTTTGATGAG
>JAHZJL010000268.1 GCA_022600935.1 Gammaproteobacteria bacterium | reverse complement strand
GTAGATGACTTCATAGTCTTGTCTTTCGCCTATGTTTACCAGTCGATCAATAATTGTCTGGCTATTGACTTTGAGGGCTGATTTCTCGGCCTCAGCATCAAGATCACCGGCAAATTGTGACCAGGTGTTACCATCAAAATATTGCAAGACGATACCTCGCCAGTAGAGTTGGTTTTGTCTGGGACGTTGACCCAGAAATTTGACGCTGAACGCCAAACCATCAGACTGAGTTAAATTGGAGATATCACCCGGCGACATACGATCAGAAATACCCGTTTTAGCATGTCCCAATGGCAAGGGTACTGCCCACAGGGGAGAAAAACGCGGGGCAAATACAAACAGCAAAATCATTAATGGCAAACACAACACCAGCATGAAAAATGAAAGCTTCAAGTTCTGGGCAATGGAGTGGCTATTCGCATGCTGAATGGCGATCATCGCTCCCGATAGAACAGTTAAAGCGAAAATACCATAGAGTGCTGCAAGGATGGTTTGTGAGTACAAAAACAGCACACCAACCAGTAAATACCCGGTAAAAATCACAACAATGCCATCGCGTCGCTGAATAATCTCGATTGCTTTGTAGGAAAAACCCAGCATCAACAGCGATGCCATCATATCCAGAGAAACCAGCTGCATTCCACTGACTAACAAGACTGCAATACCAATTAAACCCAGGATCAAGATCACTATTTTTCCAGGTTGCTCGATATGGCCTTTCATAACCCGAATGCGCCAGCCTGCTGACAGTAGAAACACAGGAATTAACCAAACAGGCAGATAAAATGCCAAAGGAATCATCACAACAAGCTGTGCAGCAAGCAACCAAAGCATCCCAGCGTAGGTAATTTGCTTGTCTTGAGGATAGCCTTTGGAGAACATGGCTATATTTCTCCTGGATCGCCGTACAAGGCAAGGGCAGTCAGACAATTATTTTTATGTGCATCGCCACTCGTTGGTTGAATAGTTTTGCCAGGGATTTTTAAACCGTAAATTTGCTGCTCTCCATAATATTGCAAAACCTTGGCGCAAAGATGCGAGAGTCTTGCCTCAACACCCGGAATGGTCAGTGCGTCCCACTCTAACCACAAATCGTGACTGGCATAGTCAACAAAGGTTTTGGTATATACATCCCCTGTTTTGGCAAAAGCCCCCCAGTGAATGTGTTTCGGTGAATCGCCTGATCGATAATCTCGAATCCCAGCAAAATCAGTCGAACCATTGATAATTTCCAATCCCTGCTCGGCTTTCTCATCCAGTCCTTTTCCATTCTCACCACTTCGATGCAACACCGGAACAGGATACACGATGCTTTGCATATTCAAGGCCGCATATGACCAGGCTACAACCAATCCAATCGGATAAACACTAAAAATCGTTAATCTGCCAGGTTTGAATCGACCTCGCTGCCTGGTGCTATGAGAGAGCTTTATATGCAGACTATGATGATTTTGCAAATTGACTGTCACAACATCTTCATGCTTACAACCCACAGTGATTGCTGTTTTTTTCTGTTTCTGCGGACAGGAGACTTCCAATTCAAATACGGCTTTTTCTCCTGCAAAACATGGGCTGGATTGAATTGCCCGAATCGTCAAGCCGGATAAATTACGGTAGGTAAAAAAAATCGCCATCACAATCAGGGCAAGTAACCAAAAACTCAACCCGTAAATCAGTGAATTTTGAAAATTGATTGCCATTAACGCTAATACCAAAACAGTCAACACAAGCGCTGCGCTAATCATGGTTGGGATAACAAAAATGCGCTGTATATCCAGGGTAATTTGGCGGGTATCCGGAAAACGCTTTTGCAACCAGTTATTCCATCGGGGTTCCCAGTGTTTTTTTAACACCTTAACGAACACCACCGACGACATCAACAGAATCAAGCACATGCCTGGCCAGCTGCTCTCCCTGGGTTTCTTTTTTGCCGATAATCCGGTGCCCGACAACCGCAACAAAAACCGCTTGCACATCCTCCGGCAGGACATGTTCACGACCATGAATTAATGCCCAGCATTGGGCACTTTTCATTAATGCCAATGCACCACGCGGTGACAACCCAAAATGACATAAATCATCTTGCCGGGTCTGAGCAATCAGGCGCTGGACATAATCCAGCAAGACATCAGAGACTTTAACCTGATCAACAAGTGCCTGAATTTTCACTAAGCTGTCCTTGCTTAAAACCTGTTTTACCTGATCCAGAACCGCCCTTCCTTTGTTTCCCTTGAGAATTTCCCTTTCAATCGACGGTTCCGGGTAACCAAGCGAAATCCTGAACATAAAACGGTCAAGCTGAGATTCTGGTAATGGAAAGGTACCAGACTGAGTTTGTGGGTTCTGCGTAGCAATCACAAAGAAGGGCTCAGGTAGAACGTAAGTCTCACCATCGACACTAACCTGACCTTCTTCCATCGCCTCAAGTAAAGCACTTTGGGCTTTTGGAGTTGCGCGGTTTAATTCATCGGCCAAAAAAATCGAACTGAAAATTGGACCACGATGAAAACTAAATGATGATGTTTGTGCATCAAACACTGAGGCGCCAATTAAATCAGCTGGTAATAAATCGCTGGTAAATTGCACTCGCTTATAATCCAGACCGAGCGTTCTGGATAAGGTATACGCCAGTGTAGTTTTGCCCATTCCGGGCAAATCCTCAATCAGTAAGTGTCCATTTGAGAGGATACAGGTCAGCGCCAACTGTACCTGCTGCTCCTTGCCGAGAATGACCTTGCATAGCTCATCCAGACTGGCATCAATTTCTTTTAACAGCGTTGCGATCAAGTGATTCACCTGGTTTTTATTAACAGAAAAATCCGATTCAAAATAGTACTGGCGTATTAATCAGGTTTTCGACACAGCTCTCTTTACTAAGAATCAGACAGACACTTGAAGTTTAGTTCATAAATAGAAGAGATTCCCTCACCCGCCTCGCCCCCCTCGTTCCCAAGTATCACTTGGGAATGCCTACCGAGAAGCTCCAGCTTCCAGTCCACTCACCAACCAGCAAACTCATCAATCAACCCTGGTAACCCGGCATAATAACTGGCTCTGGAATATCGCCAATGCTCTGCGCACGCAACATAACCCCTCTTGACCGGATTTTGGTGGACATACTCCAGTTTCTGACGCAACATCATCTCATCCATTATCAGTTGTGGATGAGATCCTTCTTGCCATAACTGATATTGGGACTGGATTTTATGGGCTTTTTTATTGAAAGCAAATTGCCTTAACAAAAAATCAGCATTCTGCTCTTGCAGATGGTCGAGAATCGAGCGCGCTGTCCATGATTTAAAACTCTTAATATGCTTAATCAAATCATCAGATTGGGCAATGAAATGGATATGATTTTCCAAAATGACATAAGCATACAGTCGAAACTCTGTTGATTGTTGTAGGTAACTCCAAGATTCATAAGATGATATTTACTGCTTCCGGTCGAGTGAATACCGGAATCCATTGATTGATGGTGGCTGTGAAAAAATGAGGCGCTTGCGGGTCGGTGATGCAGCAACGGCTTTTGCCCATTGTGGTGTTGTTTACTTGTTGATGGATTTGTATTCAGGTTTTTTTGAGTATAGTTGATTGTGGCTGGTGTCTCGAAGCTGGAGCTTCTCGGTATGCATTCCCAAGTGATACTTGGGAACGAGGGGTAAAGGGTAAAAGAATAAAGAGAAAAGGGTTACAAGTCCTGGGCCAAACGAAATCCAACGAAGTAGAATCGATTATGCGGGTTGAGACTGAAGCGTAGAGCCGAGCGCACGTGCCTCGGGTAGTTGTAACAGGAACCGCCGCGCAACACGCGGAACACGCAATCACCTGAATCCCAGGCAGTACTATCTCGCATAGGTTTGTCCTGATAACTATCATGGTAACAATCCTGTACCCACTCCCAGACATTGCCTGACATATCGTGTAAACCAAATGGATTTGGTGGATATTGATCAACTGGCTTGGTTTTGTTAGCTCCATAGTTAGCCTTGTCCTTTTCTGCCTTATTACCCCACCAGTAGCTCGTTTCAGTCCCTGCCCTGGCCGCATATTCCCATTCAGCTTCTGAAGGTAAGCGATAGTGTTTGCCGGTTTCCTTGCTTAACCAGTCACAATATGCGAACGCTTCTTCCCATGACACATTAATCACCGGGCGGTTATCGCGTCCCCAACTTTTATCATCTGGTATTTCAAGCGCATTGTTTTCACAATACAAATCATACTCAGTAAATGTCACTGGATACTTGCTTAAAGCATAGGGTTTTTCAATTGTTATGTCGTGGACTGGTTTTTCATTGTCATAACCATCACCTTGGAGATCGCCCATTTTGAAGGTTCCAGACGGGATAACAATCATTTCCGGACCTTGACTGTTATCACTCAAAGAATCCCGAAAGTTTTCACCAGGTTTCAGTGTGATTATTTCTGACTCTGAAGTGATCGAAATTGTCGATGACACTGAGTCGCACAATGTCATCAATGATTCAATTTTCTGGTAAACAATGCGGTCACGTTCCTGATCTTTACGCCGTTTCAACATATCAACAATCGTTTGCTGTTTTTTTGGACTGCCTTGCTCCTGTAGCATGACCTCTAACTCATGCAGCGCACCTATGCGGGTTCTCCAATTAGCGTCAATCAAATCTTTCATTAAATCATCTGGCAAGGTAAAAACTGGTTGTGGGTTTTTAGCTAAATGAATCTTTCCTGCGCCACGATCACGCCAATGCCTGGGGGTCATGCCAGGCTGTTCCGCTTTAACGCGTCGATGTGCATATTGATATAAATCTTCCACAGTAATTGTCTCGGATTCGGCTGGTGCGGCATCGCCAGTTTCCAAACCATCGACCAGACAACGTGTAAACAACGATAATTGCGCATTCTCCGATGAAGCGTCGCCATCTTTAGCGTATTCCAGAGAATCAGTTGCCGTTATAATTTCCCGGCCAAAACCATTAACATCAAACAGGTCTTCGCTGATGAACTGCTCGACTCCCTTGAACCCTTTGGTAATGGCACCACCATGGCAGCAATCCAGAATCCATACCTGACGCTGCGATGCACTCTTGTTGCCCATTATTTTTAATTGCGCGGCTGGAATTGCTGTGCCATCGTATAAACCCCATTCAGTGTCCTGGATTGCAAAAAACAAATCACCAGCATGGTCTTTCACGCCATGACCACTGAAATAAAACAACAGCAAATCATCTTTGCTCTTGTCAGCAAACAACTTGCTGATTTCCCGCAACGATTCTTTCAGAGACGGGTTCGGTAACAGCTTGACATCATCAAACCCGCAAATCTCGGGATGCTGCAAAACACCCTCCAATGCACCAATGTCATGTATTGAAGCGTTTAATGGCGCGAGCTTTGAGTTGTCGGCATATTGACTATTACCAATTAATAATGCGAATTTTTTAGCCATGACCAAAATGTATACTTTTGATGAAAACAATCATGTATTCCTCGTTCCCAAGTATCACTTGGGAATGCAATCCAAGAAGCTCCAGCTTCCAGTCTACTCAGCAACCAGCAAATTAATCATTTTGAGTCAATGTAAACGGGACATTCAGAATTTCTCCTACTCGCCCCGCTTACTTTCATCCTGAAATTACTATTTGGCTCTCCCGTCCTTGCGAGGCCGGGAAACAGACTCATGGACACCCGCATTCCATTCCCGGGTTATCCGTAAATAACCTGGCTCCAGGATTGGCATCATGCCATGCAGGCGGACTGGGCCAAACGAAATCCAACGTTGTTGTTTCGATTATGCGGGTTGTTCCTGTTGCGTTTAGCCGAGCGCACGTTCCTCGGTTTGTTGTTCCAGGAACCGCCGCGCAACACGCGGAACTCGCTTACTGGTCTGATCCCCTGCAAAATACAATGTCAGAAAATATCTCAGAACGCAATTGTAAAGTGTCCGCATGACGCGCATGTCCTACCCAGCTTTGCACAGAGCTGTTTATTGTTTTCCAATCCACCAATTCAGTTTGATAAGCTTTTGAGAATTTCTTTAATCGTCGAATAAAACGATAACCGTTATCATTTCGTAAACGGCGTCTGTTCGGATACACAAGATAACCAAATAAATTTAACCCATCACTCGTTTTACTGATATGGGCTTTTCGTGGATGAAGCGTCAAACGCTCTTTAGCCAGTTTTTCACGAATCACGTCTCTGTATTCAGCAAGCATCGCTTTGTCATCCGCTAACAACACCATGTCATCGACATATCGAAGATAAGCTGGCAATCTGAGCTCCTCTTTGATGAAATGATCAAGGTCATTGAGATAAAGATTAGCGAAAAACTGACTGGTTAAATTTCCAATTGGAATACCAGCTCGCTTTTCAAGAGGTGTAAACAAGTCATCACCCGGAAAATATGCCAGTTCTTTTGTGTAATCCTGTGGGCTTTTTTCGATAATCAAAGCCAGCAATTCCAATGTTCGCTGATCCTTTATCCGGCGCTGTAATTTGTTATTTAATAGTTGATGATCAATGCAAGGAAAATATTGAAACACATCAAGTTTGAGAACATAACGATAGCGCTTCGCCCAGTTCTGATAACGATCAACTGCAGCATGAACACCTTTGCCTTTACGGCAAGCATAACTATCAAAAATAAAGCGTCTATCCAGTTGCGGCTCGATCCTGTTTAAAATCGCATGATGAACAACACGATCTCTGAATGGTGCAGCGGCAATTAATCTTAGTTTGCGCTCATAAATTGTAAATTGCCTGTATTCCCCAGGTTGGTATGTCCCAGTGTTTAACTCATGTTCAAGCGACAATAATTCCCGTTCGAGATTCATTGAAAACAACGCAACGTCTGGCCGTTTCGACTTACCTAAGCGAGCTCTGCGATATGCCAGTAACAAATTTTCAAAGCTGTGCAAATGCGGCCATATATTTCTGATACGCTTCATCACGATAGACTAAGCTTGTTTGGAACTGCGTAACCATCCACCAATTTGTCGACCCAAATCATTGATTAATTCAGCGCCATGTTTATAGCGCTTAATCGAGATAATTCGTAATTCATAACATAAACGCCAAAGATGTCTCGCAACTTCAAGTCGTAAATTGGAAGTCATCAATGCTGACGTTTTTTGATTTGCCCGAGCATAAGCTGCCTCAACCAACCTTTCCAAAACCTCCAGCAAGGTATTTTCCAGTTTTTCACCTAAACTGAAACGTCGTGTTCGTGGAAATTGATCGAGCAGCGGTATCAACCAAACCAGCAACTCATGACACTGCTGAATGGCTTGTGGTGTTGGAGATGTCATGATCTATTCAGCCTATGGTGAATCATTCGCCCCGGTATTAACTTGAAAAGGGTAAAAGAATAAAGAAAAAAGGGCTATAAGTCCTGGGCCAAACGAAATCCAACGAAGTAGTCTCGATTAAGCGGGTTGAACCCGGAGCGAATAGCCGAGCGCACGTTCCCCGGGAAGCCTGACCCAGGAACCGCCGCGCAACACGCGGAACTCGCAATCACCCGATTCCCAGGCAGAATCATCTCGCATCGGCTTGTCTTGATAACTGTCATGATAACAATCCTGTACCCACTCCAAAGCATTTCCCATCATATCGGCTAATCCAAATTGATTCAGTTTGAATGAACCAACCGGGGCGGTATAGGTATAACCATCATTGCAGTTATGGACTGTCCAGTTTGTAAATGTTTTCCCAGCTTTCGTATCTGCCACATTTGCATAACTGCAAGCTTGATCAGATGATTCACCCCAGGGCCTGGCCTGTTTTGAACCTGCACGTGCGGCATATTCCCATTCAGCTTCAGTTGGCAAGCGGTAGTTGTTTGCGGATGTTTGTTGATTTAACCAGTTGATATAGTCTTGTACATCGTTCCAGTTTACACACAAAACCGGATGTTTTGTGTTTTGCGAAAACCCGGGATTCTGCCAACTGGCATTATCTGCCTTCTTCCATGTGCCACTCTTATAACTCCTGCAACCTGTTTCAATATCCGGTTTTGCAGCAGTAACATAGCTCTTAAATTGTTCAACTGTGACCTCATAGCGACTTAGGGCAAACGGTTTGCTTATTTCAATGCGATGTTGCAGACCTTCATCGCTATCACGATCCTTTTCAGTCTCTGGTGAACCCATCATAAACGAACCCGCTGGAATAACGACCATTTCCGGGCCTTTGCTGCCATCTTTTAAAGTATCGCGATAAACTGTGCCTGGTTTCCGAGCCCTTTTGGTTTTCGTCTCGTTGACTGATGAATCTGACGATACGATTGGAGTAACTGCAGATACTTCACGATCATCTGCGGCGACTGATGACTCTGTCGATGCGATTGGAGTAACTTCAGATACTTCACGATCATCTATTACAGTATCTGAAGGCTTTCGATTTTGTAAAACGACTAAAGCCACTGCAAACAGAGCCACCACTGTTATCAGAATCGCCCATTTGGATGATTGATTATTCGCAGGGTTTGCTGATGCATGAACCGATTCAGTATGTCGAGGTTGAGATGGAACTTCAGTCTTATGGTTAGAATTGGACAACGCGTCCTTAATTGTTTCACGAACATAAATGTCTCTCTCATTACGGAATTTTTCATCAAGCACTTTTCTAACTTCGGCAATGATATTTTGATCATCTGAATTCAATAGTCGTTCAAGGTCGCGGACTGCACCTTCACGCGTCCGTGGCTTTGGACTGTCCAAATCAGTAAGCAAGTCGTCAGGCAACGCATAAGCGTCAATAACCGGATTTGGATTGCGGGCAATTACAATTGCATCGTTTTGTGCATCGACCCAACGCTGTGGTGTCATCGACGGATTTGCACTAACCACCTGCTCATGCACATAATCATACAATTGGCTAACCGTAATTGCTGTTTCGCCATGCTTAGCAGCTGCGCCTGTGCGTAACCCGTCAACCAGATAATGGGTAAACAAGGACTGGTCAGTCTCGCCAATAATCTTATCGCCTTCCCAGGCCAGCTGTGTTGCCGAGCATGACACCAAAACTTCCCGGCCATACCCTTTGACATCAAACGTTGTTTGATCAACTGCAGTGTCCTGCGCACCGCGTTTTGAACCAACTGCTGAAAACGCGCCTGCGTAACAACAATCCAGTATTAACACCTGGCGACGCGATCGACTTGTATTCATTTCTTTCTTGATAACAGACGACCAGAGCCCGGTGGTACTCAAGCGACTATGCCTGGTTTCGGATAACGCCAGATAAAGCTGTCCGGAACTGTCTTTGGCGCCGTGCCCGGAGAAATACAGCAATAGCAGATCATCTCTGGATTTATCGCTGAACAAATCACCAATGTCACCCATAATTGACTGCATGGATGCGTTAAGCAATGTTTGAACTGAATCAAATCCGCCGATTTGTGGATCTTTCAATACCGATGCCAACGACTCAAGATCAGATTTTGGTACTGTTAATGGTGCGAAAACGTCATCCTGATACTGATCATTTCCGATTAAAAGTGCATACTTTTTAGCCATGACTGTCTTCAGGTTTTTCAGTGAGCATGGTTTGAAATTTCTGTGTCAGAGCAGCAATTTCATCTGCGGAAGACACGCGTGGATCAAATTCAACCTCGATACTTCGATCCTGTACCTGGGTCTTGATTTTGACTGGTCGGTTGCCTGGGCGTAGCGTCCATTCCTGAAAGAAGCTCATTAAAGCAGGTAGGGTTGCTGGCAATACTTGAAGCAGCAGCATTCCAATTGTGACAGCTTCACCTGCTGCTTTTGTGCCTTCCGGTATGGGCTGACCACCTGGCGATAGTTGAATCGACTGGATGTCGATATGCTCTTCAATTTCGTCCTGCATCAAACGCGTCATTTGATCCAGGTCTTCTGTGCTGAGTTGATCATCATTACGTAATTCAATACTCAGGGAGATTGATTTTGTACTTGTTTGGTTAGAACTCAT
>JAHZJL010000001.1 GCA_022600935.1 Gammaproteobacteria bacterium | reverse complement strand
AGAAGCAGGTCAGTTATCATATCATTCATGCTTAACGCACAACGAAATAGTAAGAAAAACCTATCAATCACTTGTTGCCGATAACGAAAGAACATCTGAAGATGTCCTGCATTTAAAGCAGTCGATTGCGAATCAAACTTATCTTCACCAGCAAAAATATATAGAACATCGCAATGTATTATCTCACCCTATCAATAACATTCCATTAGGTAAATGTTGAGCTGGACAACAGAATCAAATTAGAACTATAAATCGAGGATTAAGCCCCATGATAATAAAAAATACTATCACAGGATTAATGCTGTTCTTAATGATGGCAATTGCACATGCAACAACCTTTTCTTATCAGTTGGCGCTTGATGCGAATAACACGCCGCAGACCGGTTGCGTTCTCCAGATGAACGATGCTTTACCAACTCAAGCAACAGGCGTTGACTATCTAGTCAATGTTTATGCACAAAATGACACGTCTCCGTCGACCGTTGAGAAGATTACATTACAAAGTTGTCAGGCTGGTGTTTTTAATGCTGAAACAACCATTAATGTTGGCAGCTGGCTTGTAGGGACTGAGTCTTTCAATAACATAATCGAGTTATCAGTCTTGACAGAACAGTTAGGTAATCCTGGCATAATTACTGTTGTAGGCACCTTTGTCAAAACTTCGGGTGGCTCTTACGGTTTGCTGGCAAGGCAACAAATTGCACCAATTGATCCGGGCAACCCGCCAAATAATGGAGCCAGATCCATTCCAACGTTATCAAACATCATGTTGGTAATCATGGCGCTTTCCCTGTTTGTACTAGTCATGGCACTTCAGCGTTGGTTCCCGGCTTACAAATCAACACTGTCAGTAGTACTGATGCTGGTCATTGCTGGGTTAAGCAACAGCAATATCGCCCAGACAGTTACCACTATTATCTTGGATGGCAAGACGAATGACTGGTCTGGTATTGCTCCACTTCAGACTGTTCAAGTGGGTGATTCCAGTGCTGCAACACCTGCTCAACAATTAAAGACACTATATGCTGTCCTTATACAGCAATCACTTTATTTTCGTATTGACGTTCAAGGTGGTTATTCCACGCAAACACCGACGAATACACCGCCTATTGCAAACGCGGGTGCTGATACAACGGTTACTGTTGGCAGCACTGTCACATTGGATGCAAGCCAATCGAGTGATGTGGATCAAGATACACTGAGTTATTTCTGGATATTATCTTCTCCAGCGGGTAGTACTGCAATTCTGAGTGATCCTGTAAATATTAAACCAACCTTTGTTGCTGATAAACAAGGTGACTATCAGATAACTCTCAATGTTAATGATGGCATTGAAGATAGCAATACAGATGTAGTAATAATTACAGCAACGAACACCGGGGAAATGCCGCCAGACCCAACATCGATTGCGCCAACACTTAGCGCAAATTTTATTCCATCATTTTTCGACTCTATATCGTTTATTTACAGCGGTGATAATCCAGTTCAATTTGGTGTGGTAGATGGCGTTATTAATCCTGTTCAAGCTGCCATTTTACGTGGACGCGTTCTGGATCGTTCTGGTAATCCAATGCCAGGCGTCAAAATTACAATTGATGACCATCAGGAGTACGGCTATACCTTCAGTCGAAACGATGGATATTTTGATTTGGTTGTCAATGGTGGCCCTATCCTTTGTCTAAGATACAATTTATCTGGTTACCTGGTTTCTCAACGAAAACTCAAAGTCTTGCGAGAAGACTACACAATGGCGCCAGATGTTGTGTTAGTACCTGTCGATAGCGCAGCAAATTCAATCAGCATGACACCATCCACTGAAGTACAAGTCATTCGTGGTAGTCAAACACAAGATAGTGATGGCAAACGTCAAGCCACCTTGATCGTGCCTAAGGGAACTCAAGCAATGATGCGCATGCCATCTGGACAAGCGGCTCCATTTACACGCGATCTGGTAATACGCGCAACAGAATATACCGTTGGTGAAAATGGTCCACAAGCAATGCCAGGTAATTTGCCGCCAACAAGTGCCTATACCTATGCTGTCGAATTAAGTGTGGATGAGGCACTGAAATCTGGTGCTTCCAGTGTTGAATTTGATAAGCCTTTGCCGTTCTATGTTGAAAATTTTCTGAATTTCCCTGTAGGGACAATTGTACCAATGGGGTATTACGACCGCGTTAAGGCAATTTGGGTTCCCTCCAAAAATGGTCGCGTAATTGCTATTTTAAGCGAATCCAACGGTACGGTAAATCTTGATATTGATGGCGATGGTCAAGCTGATAATACAACAGCGTTACAGTCACTCGGGATCACCAATGATGAGTTAGTCAAACTCGCATCCTTATATGAACCCGGTCAGAGCTTGTGGCGTGTTCCAATCACACACTTCACACCATGGGATTGTAATTGGCCACGCACGCCTTCTAACGGCGCTAAACAACCTGACGTTCCGGACCCTGAAAATGATCCACAAGTCGATGAAACCCCTGAGTCAGAAGAAGACAACACTGCATGTGGCTCTATTATTGATTGCCAAAATCAAGTGTTACGAGAACAGATTGATGTTGTTGGCACTTCTTATTCACTCAGTTACACCAGCAAGCGTGCGGCTGGACGAAATGCCAATGATCTCAAAATCCCACTCAGTGGTAATACACTACCTCCAGGCGTGAGACGGATTGACTTGGAAATAGAAGTGCTCGGTCGACGCATTACGCGTACTTTTGTTCCTGCAAACAATTTATCCAGCACGTTTTCGTGGGATAACCTTGATGTCTTCGAACGCCCGAGACAAGGAACTCAGATTGCTAAAATTCGTGTGGGTTACGTGTATGATGCAGTTTATGCTGAACCTGGTGATTTTGAACAAAGTTTTGCAACACTTTCTGGTGTTCCAATAACAGGCAATCGTGCACGCGAACAAATCACTCTTTGGAAAGATTCCTCTGCTCGTATTGGGGCATGGAAATCCATGGATAATCAGCATTCAAATGTGCAAAGCGGGATTGGTGGCTGGTCGCTCAATACACATCACGCTT
>JAHZJL010000267.1 GCA_022600935.1 Gammaproteobacteria bacterium | reverse complement strand
TTTGCTCCTTAGATAAACATACCATTTAGTTAAAATACAACACTTCGAAAAGTTTTGCGCCGGAGGCGCTGGTTCAAATCCTTCAACCAGCCACTAGCCCACTCCCACGTGTTACAGGACCAATTATAAGCACGATTCAGCAAAATTCCAAATATTTTACATTAATTTGAAACGATCCACCAATCGCCTTCAGCATAAATCCACTTTTCACTAAAATTTGAAGTTCTTTTTTCTAGACTCTCACTCCATTTTTGAAAAAATTCAAATTCCAGTTTAATATCTACTTCTGCTATTTTATCCGAAATTCGATTGACTGTTTTTACTTTTACGCCTGTCCATTTCACCCAGCTGCCAAACTGTCTGGAATAAAAATCCAGTGATTTGGCTTTACGATAACCAGGACTCTGATACCCATACGCTTTTTTAAAATCCTTTGCTATCAGGGTATTCCAGCGCTGTAAAGCTCGATTTGAAATATAGTTGTCTGTTTTTTTCTCAGCACTGCCGAATGAGGCACATCCAACAAAAAAAAACAGCAGGGCAGCTACTGTAAAGATCCTCAATCAATCATCCCTAATAATATAGTTTAAATCTAGTATTTTACAAGACTACCATTATGCTCAGAATCTCAGACTCAGCAATTGGTTACATACGATTACTAAGACCAAATCTCTAAAGACTGGGGGTCAAAGTTAACAGCTCGCAAGCCACTTGTCAACCTTGATTAAGAATATTTCATAATTATTTGATTTTTAGTAAAACTTATATCCCTGCATAAAAGTTTAATTGTTATATTCGATTCAAGATTGCCAATCAATTTATCGGGAATCACAGTAAATGTCACTCTGGCAACCAAATCTACACAGAACAACAGTCACCACATATGCTTAGTTGATCTTTCAGCTTAGGCATGTTTTTGATGATCAATGCTTGCTGAATTTGAATAAGCCCTGCACACTTCCGTTATCGATCCTTCCATTTTACTCACGCCTTGATCAATCCAGACAGCGCGATTGCAATATTTTTTGATCAATTCCACATTATGCGACACAAGCACAATGGTTTTATTGGAAGCAATTTTATCTTCCATCACTTGCTTGGATTTAGCCTGGAACGCTGCATCACCAACTGCAAACACTTCATCAATCAGTAATACATCAGGCTCGAGATAGACACTGACTGCAAATCCCAGTCTTGCACGCATTCCTGAAGAGTAGGTTGACAAAGGCACATTCATAAACGACTCGAGTTCTGCAAATTCGAATATCTGCTTTAGCCTGGACTCAATATCAGAACGCCTCAAGCCCAGCAAAATTCCGCTAAGAATTGCGTTATCTCGACCAGTTAATTTAGCATCAAATCCTAACTGCAAGGTCAATAGTTGCGCCTGTACACCGCGATTGATCAATTGCCCCCGATCAGGTCTCAAAACACCGGCCAATAATTGCAGCAACGTACTTTTACCAGCACCATTACGCCCTAGAACGGCCAGTGACTCGCCTTTATACAAGTCAAACGTGACACTTTTCAATGCATCAAAACTGCGAGAATGAAACAACCCCTTGCGTTGATAAGTGACTCCAACTTCTTTTACCGAGATAATTGGCGGCTCTTCAAAATGATCAAAGTCCTTCATCTAACCGACTTTACCATTCAGCAGCAATTAAAACTCTGGTCGCATTCAAATCCTTGAGTTCGTAACAATTTGAATTCATCACCTGGCAATGATGCGAAGATAATATCGATCATAGTGAGCAAGCAACCCGTAACTGGCAATTACCCCAAAGAATCCAAATGAGCTGACAACTCCCAAGGCTGCCCAATCCGGCCATTGGCCATACATGAGAATATCGCGATATGCATCCAGTATATTAGCCATTGGATTCAAATAAAACAGTTGCTGGTATTGCTCAGGTATCGAACGACCATCAAACAGCACTCCCGAAAGGAAAAACACCAACTGCAATATAGCCTGAACCAGAAAACGCAAATCCGGAAAAAAAGGAATAACTCCTGCCGTAAAATAAGCAAACGCGATAATCAATGCCAGCTGAACAAGCAAAACCACCGGCAAACCCAGATAATGTATGGTTGGCTTAAATCCGTAACACCACAAAAAAACCAATAGCAAAACCAAAACACACAGGAATTTCACGACATCCATTCCAACAACAACACTTGGAAACACTGCTTTAGGCAAATCAACCTGGGTCATTAGCTGGCGACTACCCAGTATTGAATTCATGCTATGAATCACTGAATTGGCAAACCATTGCCAACAAATCAAACCTATCAGTAAAAAAGGCACAAAATCTTCCGTACTGCGCTTGATTAATACTCCAAACACAAGATAGTAAACAGCCATTGACAGCAAAGGATCAAACACCCACCACAAAAAACTCAGGTAATTTTGTGATGCCTCTGCACGAAGCCCTGCCCAGGTCTTATACCAGATTAACTCACGATAACGTGACTGGAGTATTCTAATGCCATTCATAATCAGAAGGAGGCACTCAATACTTTATTGTTAGAATTCAATTGAACGAGAAGGCACTTAAATAACAATGCCTCAATAGATGTTGTTATGAGAAATGGTGGGTCGTGAGCGATTCGAACGCTCGACCATCGCATTAAAAGTGCGGTGCTCTACCAGCTGAGCTAACGACCCATACAAAGACAATCAATTTTATACAATAAAATGACAACTTTCAAGTGCAACTTACGATCTAAATCTAACTCGTATTCACTTCCCTCAACTATTCCATTCACCCATCATCACTTTTAAAAACATGTAACCGAATGTTAACATCACAAACCTGTGCTCACTCTCGATTTGAGCTATTATAGCTTGCTAAATCAAACCTATCTTGAGGAGACTCATATCGTGAAACACATTCATTTGTCGTCAATACTATCTTTCACGTTGCTTATTCTTATTATCAGCTCACTCACTGGCTGTAACTCTGCATATCTAGGAGCATTGGAATCTATTGGCATCCCGAAACGGGAAGTCATGAAATTCAGGGTTGAAAAAGCCCGTGAAACCCAGGAAGAAACCAAAGAACAGTTTAAAACAGCAATGGAGCGGTTTACCGAACTGACTAATTTTCAGGGTGGTGACCTGGAAGCCACTTATAAAGAACTGAATTCCGAGTTTGAGGCCAGCGAGAAAAAAGTCAAGGATATCAACTACAGAATCTCCGAAATTGAAAATGTTTCAGATGCCTTGTTCAGCGAATGGGAAAGCGAGCTTGACCAATATTCCAACGCCAAACTGCGTTCTCGCAGTGAACAGAAACTTCGCGAAACCCGAACTCAATACGGCCAGTTAATCGCCAGCATGAAAAAAGCTGAAAGCAAAACCGAGCCGGTTCTGGCAGTATTTCGAGATAATGTTCTTTATTTAAAACACAACCTGAATGCCAAAGCCATTTCATCACTGCAAGATGATCTCAAAGACATTCGAACCGATGTTGCGGTATTAATCGACGCAATGGAACAGTCTATCCGTGAATCGGATGAATTTATTAAAACCCTGGACGAAATTCGCTAAAAAAAAGTTTTACTTGTAGCCGCTCAGACTTATTAATTTGGAGCATGCCTGACATACAATCTCAGACTTTGACCAATACTGATGACCTGATGACCTCAGGGGCTATCAATCCTAATATCTAGTCCTGGAAAAATTAGAATGTCATTTGATTTAACACGGTATTTCATTCTGGCAAATACAAAATCAGTCATCAACTCATCAAATCAACCTGACTATATCCCAGCAATGTACCGGTTGTATAGGCCAGGTCGATGAGGCTGATCTGGTAGTCGCTGATGGCTTTGATTTCCTTGATCTGGGCGTCGCCCAGTTTATTGAGGGCATTAATGACTTCGGTCATGGTGCGCAGTCCTGCCTGAAATTGTTTGACTTCGGCGTCGTAGTTGGTACCGGCGAGGATGACGATCTGGCGGTTGGCGAGGATGCGTTGCCAGTTTTGTTCTAAAGTATCGAGGACATCGTGAATTTCCTTGCGCACTGAAAGTTCTTTCAGTTGCTGGGTTTTCAGGCGTTGCATGCGCTGCTGAACCGCTCTAGACAAGCGTGATTGTCTGGCCAGATTGGTTACTGGTATTTCCACTTTAAGACCGATTGACCAGTCGTCAAAATCGCCGCTGAATGCATCATCATAGGCATCACTGAAATCATTGCCGCGCCCCAGAACACCATATTTGTAATCGAGCATGAACATGGGCAGGGTCTGGTTTTCAAGATAGTCAATTTTGACGGCATCGGCGGCCAGTTTCAGTTCCAGCTCCAGCAGTTCCAGCCGGCCTTGCAAGGCCTTGTTAATCAGTTGCTGACGGTCAAACACAAAACTGAGCAGCGTCGGCTGGCTTTCCGGAATAAAAAACTGTGTGGTATCGAGTGCATACTGCGGGTCGTTGAGCACAACCATCAGTTTGCGCTGGGCCAGTTTGAGCTTGGTATTAGCGATAATTAACGCTGCCATGCGTTCACTGACGCCGATTTCTGCGCGATTGACTTCAATTTTGGCGACCAGTCCTTCCGCGACACGGCGTTTGACCATTGTCAGGTTCTGGGTGGCAATATCATATTGCCGATGTCTCACAGCCAGCGACTCCCAGGCCGCGTAGTAATTCCAGAATGCTTTATCGCTGGCTGCCAATACGCGGATCATTTGCAGGCGTGTGGTTAAATTAACTGCCTGCTGCTGATACTGGGCGATGCGGATGCCGCTTTCGTTGACGGCAAATCCTGCATCGCGCAGCAAAGGCTGACTGATTGAAAAGCGCAAACCGCTGAGATTCTGCTCGGATGGCACGAAACGGGTGGTGTCCTTGGTGGACAATGGACTGCTGATTTTAACCTTGGCACCACTGCGTAACGGTATCATAACACCGGCTTCCAGCTCCAGTAACTCGGTGTTTTGAGTCTGAATATCCAGTTTGGCAATCTGATTCTTTAATGCTGATTCGTCATCGACCGGCTTGAAACCGACCACACCTCCATCCAGCAGAGGGGTGCGTTTGCGGCCGTATTTGACATTAGCAAAAATCAAATCGTCAAACTTGGCCATCTCTTCGGTGACGACAGTTTCAGCAATTGCTGGCTCGAATAACGCAACCTGGAGCCTCAGATTGTTTTTTAAAGCCAGTTGCCGGGCATTTGACAGCGTCAGCTTATAATTGACGTGTTGTTCAGCAGAGCTCGCTTGATCAGTTGCTGTTACGCTCGCTGTGGATTTATTTTTGGTATCGACCAGCTGCTTGCGCCGCCGCATGTCCAGAGCGTCATCGATGGTTTGCGGCTTTCTGGAAGACCATTCCGACAACGTCATGGACTCCTGTCTGATCAAGCGCTCTTCAACTTTCTGCGACATATCCGGTGGAGGTTCAAGGCGACGATACGGCAGGCAGCCACTCAACATGATCAAGCACGATGTCAGTGTGGTTAATACTGTCAGGCGTAACTGTCTCGACAACATGATAATTGGGCTGCTGTTTTCTCTGCGGTGACTTATCGAGGCTTGAACGCAGATCCTTTACGCTCAAGATCCTTGTAAGGGTGTTCAGGTGTCAACATGGGAGGGAATCCGTTGAGCTGACGCCAGATTTCGTAACCCAGACTGACTTGTTGCAACAAAATCCATGATTTCACTGCGCCACCTTGACGCAGATAACGCGCCGATGGCCAGGGGTGATCACGCTCGTCCGGTATTATCAAGACCCGAAATTTGCCTTTATTGCTGCTGCTGGCGTCGACAAACGACACCGTGCCGCCAAAGGTACCAACCGCCACTTCCGGCCAACCAACAAATTGTACTGCAGGCCAGCCTTCAAACATCAGGCGGGCGTGATGGCCGGGCTGAATCAAAGGTGCATCGTTTCCGGAAACCCACACTTCAACTGCACGTTGCTGAATATCGGGAACCAGGACGGCGAGCTTTTCGCCTTGCTTGACTACGGTTCCCTGTGGATTGTTGAACAAGCGCAGAATCCGTCCATCCCGAGCCGCATACACGCGCCGTTGACTCAAACGTGCAATAGACACCTGGTTGTCGAGCAGTTGCTTGCGGACATCTTCGATCTCGCTGCGAATTTTGCTGATCGATGCGTTGGCTTTGTTGATTTTTGCCTGAGTATCTGCACGGACTTGCTCAACATCGGCATTCGTGGACTGCTGTTCTGCCTGGGCAGCATTCAAGGATGCCGTTGCACTATTCACGCTGCGTCTGGCAACAATCACATCACGTTCAATTAAATCAACATCGCGCTGAGAAACCAATCCGTCGGTCAGCAAGTTCGCCAAACGCGATTGTTGAATGACTGCGGTATCCAGCCTGGCTTGTGCGGCAGCCAGGCTTTCTCTCGCAGAGCGGGTTTTTTGTCTGGCCATGTCCAGTTTGTATTGAGCAGCCATTACTTTCATATCGCGTACGGTTTGCAGTTGTTCAATCTGGGTTTGTTGGGCTTCTATCTGCTGCTGCCTGGCTTCAAGTTTTGACTGTGTTGCCGCTTGCTTACCGTTCAATCGCTCAGCCAGCAAGGGATCGAGATCTGCCATTTCCAGCAGCAAATCACCTTGTTTCACTGTTGAACCTTCCTGGATCAACCAGTTGACGATTCTTCCGGAAACCGGGGCGTCAATGCTTTGCTGGCGTTCAAGCGGTGTCAATGCCGACACGAAACCTGTACCCTGGACGTTCTGTTGCCAGGGTAAAAACAACATCAACACCGGAATCAACACAAACGAGATAACCACCAAGGAGACCAACCTGCTCACCAGAGCTGGGGTCTGGCTGGCACTGATCGCAGAGAAATCAGTCGGAAACCGTTCCATATCTCTCATCGGGAAGGCTCCGGTAATTGAATCTGGCGCTGACAGCGTTGCGCTAACGCCAGTGATTCAGTCATTAGCAGCAAAGTCCAGGGCGCATCCTCTGCCAGTAAATACTCCAGAACCGGTCGGGTAATGGATTCGGGCCAGTGATCCAGCAACCCATCGACAATCAGCAAGCCCGGCCTGGCTACTGTGGCTCTCGCCAGCATCAACTGTTCTAATTGAATCGTGGTCAATGGAATACCATCATGCGAAAGCACTGTATTCAGCCCATTGTCCAGTTTTGAAATGGCTGGCATTAAATTAACCGCTGTCAACACATCACGTATCGCGGTGACACTGATGTCAGGGCGTCCGAGGTTGACATTTTTTATAATGGTGTCATTCAGTAATTCGATATGTTCAGCCAATCCGATTTGGCTTCGCAACATTGCTGGTTCCAGTTCGACAAGACTGGCCCCGTTGATTTCAATCCGACCTGAATGCGGTTGATGCAAGGCACACAAGAGCTGAACCAGGCTGGTTTTACCGCCTCCCAAAGGGCTTAAAACAGCGACTTTTTCTGCAGGAGCAATTTCAAAACTGAGTCCTTCAAAAACGGGAGCATCCCGAGTAATTGCAAAATTGACATCTTTAACACTGACAGAAACAGGATTGGACAGATCGACGACATCTCCCACTCGAGTTTCCATTGGCAAGTCCAATAAATGCCCCAATTTATCAACTCCAGCGAGCAGATCGTAGTAGTTTTCCAGTTGTTTCTTGAATTTTGAAAACGAAAACAAGACGCCTGATACGATGATTTCTGCCGCAACCAATTGGCCAAGGCTGAGCTGCCCTTCCATAACCAGATATCCGCCAATGCTTAGCAATACAGTGCTGGCGACAGCATACAGCAGGTTCAATCCGATATGCTGTCGCAATAAAATGCGATAATGACGGGAGCGTGTGCCAAGGTAATCAAACGCTAGCTTATTGGCCCGTTCCCTGGCTAAATCTGTACCACCGGCAAAGCGGACCATTAAATTATTAGCTGCCAACGTTTCCAACCACTCGACGACAGCATATTTTGCATAGGATTCCTTGATTGCAGTCTCAACACCATGCCGACCGAAGAAGAAAATAACCACACTCAGCCAAATGATGATCAACAGATCAAATAACATGAGATACGGGTGATAAGCGGCAAGCACTAACAATCCAATTGCTGCTTGAAGAACAATAGCCAGGCCCTCCAATAGCAGAAAAGCCCCGGATTTTTGCAGGGTCAACACATCAAAAAAACGGTTAATCCGTTCCACACCATTACTGGAATTTGCCACTCTCCAGGTAACACGAGGCAATCTGTTGGCTATATCTGCTGTCATCCTCAAAAACAAACGCCGTTGAATCAACTCCATCAGATACGACTGCAATATCGTCACCATGCCGAAAAATATCAAAAAGACAAACAGCATGAACGACAGAATCAACAGCGGTTGCAACAATCCACCCAGGGCTACGGTGTTGACCAGTGACTGGACTGCCGCCGGAGTCGCCAGACTCAGAAGACCTGAAGCAAGCGCCAGTAATAACACTCGCCACAAGTCTTGCTTTTCCAGCTTCATAATGGAATACAAGCGCTTCAGCGGCGGCAGGTGTTCAGTATGCTCGGCTGCTGCATCCATCGGATGTTCAAGCTCGAGGGAAAACCATGTGGTTAATCTGGACTGATCACAATCCAGCAATTCCAGTAACTCTGGAACACTCAATAGCAGAATATCAACTGTATTATCATTAATGCGAGCAGCCTTGATGCGTCCACCGGCAAAACCGGTCAAGACAATCCAGGATCCATCGTCCTTGGCATACAACAGTGGACTCAGATGACTGGCTGCTGCTATCGCCTGACTCACATTGAAATAGCGCTCATTCACAACAAAGCCTAATCCATGCGCGGTTTCTTTAAAATCGGCTAAAAAATTCTCTTGAGATAAGCGATAGTGATGAACCAGGTTCTTTTCATATGCTGAACTTCCGATTTCAGCAAGCAGATAGTCGAACAGTGTCCAGATCTCAAGATGAGATGGTTTGATTTGAAAGGGATTTTGATTTTCAGTAGACATTAATCAATGATGAATTAAGTCAATCGATAACTTGGAAACTCACTGAATAAAAGCAAACGATGAGTCTACGTTTTTTATCTCTATCATCACAATTACAAGCTCGCAAACATTATTCAGCTTATTAATAGATTGATTACATGCTCAAAAGACAGTTTATCCAAACAAATGTGGCTATTATTGGACGTGTATGGATTCAGAATTACGTGTTAGTTTCGCCTTAATTACTTTAGTTCAAGCGACTTTCATATTTTTTAATTCTGGATCTCGATGAAATCGGTGAACTGCCGCTGGACTTGCAATCCAAACTGTTACGCGTTCTGCAGGAAGGTGAATTTGACCCGGTAGGCAGCTCTCAAACTCAAAAAGTGGATGTGCGGGTCATTGCCGCAACTCATCGCGATCTGAAACAAGCTGTTGAGGACGGCAATTTTCGTGAAGACCTGTATTATCGATTGAGTGTTTTTCCTCTGAAAGTTCCACCGCTCAAACAACGAGGTAAGGACATCGTTTTACTCGCAACATTCTTTGCACAACAATGCGCACAAAAAATGGGCAAACATATTGCCCCGCTTTCAGACTCACTGGCAGATCGCTTGATGCAATTTCACTGGCCCGGGAATATTCGGGAGCTGCAAAATGTCATCGAACGCGCTGCTATCACTGCCAGAAACAGCAACCCAAGCTGTCAACCTTTCTCGCCCCGCAGCAAACCATAACACAAACGAAAAAATACTCACATCAAGTGAACTGCAAATTCTGGAACGCAACAATATCATCCACGCCCTGGGAATAAAACGGGAGCAATAACTGAGTGTGTCCGGATTCGGCATGAATTCAGTCAGATAATCCCGGTCAACAGCAACACATTCGTATACTCAGTGCCAAAACTCGCCACTTATTTGAATTTTATAGATCCTTCCTTGATCTTGACCTTTTTACTGGCATGGACGACTTTTGTGCGGCGATGTCTGGACTGCTTCCACCATCGATTGACGATATCGTCCACATCGAGGTCCTGGAGTCCTTCTTTCCAGCTTTCGTGATAATCGACATCGTTACTATGCGGAACAGGATTCGGTTTGAACATCTGGAATCTGATCGGTAACGGCGTACCTTCACCCAATGCCAGTGCTTCTCCACGCCCCAGTCCAGGCAGCATTTTCAATACATCGCCTTCACCTTCGGGCACCAGTTTTCTGACATAATCCTGATCATTGGGGTTGGTAATTCGTAAACAGATAAATGTTCCACATTGCGCCAGGACAGTTTCAGACAACTCATGCGGTCTTTGACTGATAACCGCGAGACCGACACCGTATTTACGTCCTTCTTTGGCAATACGCTCCATGGTTTTACGAGTACCATCGAACTGTCCGGTGCCTTCTCTGGGAATGTAAGCATGCGCTTCTTCACACACCAGTAAAATCGGGAAACGTCTGTTTTCAGGGTTCCATAAATTGAACTCAAACGCCAAACGACCGATTTGCGCAGATATGCTGGGACGAATATCGAATGGTACTGAACTCAAATCGATGACGGTAATCTGGGC
Source organism: Gammaproteobacteria bacterium (assembly GCA_022600935.1). Lineage (GTDB taxonomy): Bacteria > Pseudomonadota > Gammaproteobacteria > Methylococcales > DRLZ01 > DRLZ01. The sequence continues at coordinate 10,861 of JAHZJL010000267.1, read as the reverse complement.
CCTGGGTTTTCCCAAACCGACAAAATCACGCAGTAAATCTGACAAAGAACTCGATTGAATTCTTTTTTCAGGTTTTAACAGGAAATCATAGCGCGAATCATTCAATCGGCTTTGCAGTTTCAGTAAAAACTCATCGAATTTACCGTACATCAACCCTTCAGATTTACCAAACTCGGTACGCTCCTCGTTGGCCTCCTTGAAGCGTTTGCATAACTCTTCGATGGAAAAATAAATCGGAGAATCAATGGACACTGAACCCAGACCAACAGATTTGGCTTCAGGTGCCTTCAAGTCCTGCAAGGTATCTTTTAAAAATGCTTTTTGTACAGAGGCATTGGGATCATTGGGGTCAATCAGTAATTCCACCAGATCGGTGTACGTCATCACCCAATAAGGAATTTCCAGATCGCGAGCATCCAGATAGCGAACCACTTTTTTGTCAAACGCTGAATGCAGTTCACCATCGTCATCACGCCAACAGTATTCTCCATGTAAATCCAGCATGATAATGTGAGAATTAGGCATGGTAGAAATTGCCGTCTGCAACAAACTGGTTACTGTCCAGGATTTACCGGAACCAGACTGCCCCAGAATAGCCAGGTGACGACCGAACATATTGGACGGATTCAAACTGACCGGAACCGGCACCGAACCGGACATGTAGCCAACTTTAAATCCGTAAGACAAGACATCGGCAAAAATTGAATGAATTTCGCGGCTTTTAACCACGTGGATTTCAGCGCCAAGGGTTGGATAGCGCTTCACGCCGCGCTGAAAACGGCGTCGGCCTTTGAGCTCTCCCATAGGCTTGATGGTAATATAACGGTGCGGCTTATCCATACTGGCATCTTCAAGCCGTTCATAAACCCGCCCAACCATGGCCAGAATCTGTACATCTTCCTGCCTGATGACAACATACGAACCGGGTTGGCCAACCAGGACTGAACCCTCACCACTCTCTACAGAAATATCGATGTCAGGAATCAATCTGGCAATCATGCCAGTCCCGTCGATATCGACGACTTTTCCGATTACTGTATTTAATTCTTCACTCACGAACGCCCTACCCTGAAAACTGTTGATACTCTAATGAGTATAGACTGCATCTGCGGTTTTACAGGGTTTTGACGGTGATAAAGAGCTGTTTTGTGGAGGTGTCAGCAATCCAATGAAGAAACAAACGTGAAGGCTGTTGAGGAATTAAATCGTGCATGAGTCAACAGCCTGAGATTTTCAGGACATTACCATGTACAGGTATGATAAACGAGCGCAATTTGCATTGCTGTCAGCCAGGCAATACAAACTGTCTTTATGTGTTGACAGCACTAAAAAGAGTGGCTTTGGTCTTGCACCAGAACTCTGGGTTCCAACATATCGTAAATTGCGTATTTTGGACCTTCGCGACCGATTCCGGAATCCTTGACTCCGCCATATGGCATATGATCTGCTCTAAATGTGGGTACTTCGTTGATCGTTAACCCTCCAACATCGAGATGCGTAAACGCATAGCGTATTTTGCGACTATCGTGACTAAACAACCCTGCTTGTAAACCATACGCAGAATTGTTAACCCAATCAACAGCTTGTTTGAAATCGCTGTATTTTTCAACAACGACTACCGGAGCAAATGCTTCTTCTTTAACAACTTTCATGTCTGGTCGGGTATCGGTCAATACTGTCGGCAGATACACGGAACCATTGCGCTGCCCTCCGCATAATACAGTCGCTCCTTGTTGCTTTGCTTCAGAGACCCAGTCCTCGATGCGTTGTGCGTTATTTTCATCAATCAACGAAGATACAGCGGTTTCCGGGCTTAGCGAGTCACCAACAACTAATTGTTGGACTTTGTCTACATATAAACTGAGAAAATCATCAAAGACAGTCTCGTGTACAAAAATTCTCTGGGTATGAATACAACTCTGACCGGCATAGGAAAACCCACCGACAACGGCTTTTGGAACAGCTTTGTCGAGATCGGCATCTGCCTCGATGATCAACCCGGCGTTTCCACCCAATTCCAGTACAACTTTCTTTTTGCCAGAATTTTTTTTCATTAGCCAGCCGACTTCTGCGGAGCCGGTAAAGGTTAATAATTGATAACGATCATCAGTCACCAGTTTATTACCGATTTGACGATTCATGGGTAACACCGAGAAAGCACCTTTGGGCAAACTGGTTTGATCGATAATCTGGGCCAGTTTCAACGAGCAAACCGGCGTACTGGATGCTGGTTTTAGTACCAGCGGGCACCCGGCAGCAATCGCTGGTGCGACTTTATGAGCAACCAGATTCAGGGGGAAATTGAATGGCGTAATGGCTGCCACCAGGCCGACCGGAAAATATTCGACAATCGCATGCTTACCTGCAGCATTAGCCATCCAGTCCAGACTCAGCACTTCCCCTGGCAATCGTTTGCTTTCTTCTGCAGCAACCAGAAATGTCTGAACAGCACGATCCACTTCAGCCAGCGCTGTGGTATACGGTTTACCGGCTTCGTTAGCCATGATTGTGGCAAATTCGTCTCTGGCTTCCTGTATCGCAGCGCTGATCTGCATGAGAATCTCATAACGTTGATATGATGAAAGTTGCTGCATATCATGTTTGACTGCTTCCGCGGCCTGAGTAGCCTGCTCGAACTGCTCGTCATTCGCCAGGCTGGTTTGATAGCACACCTTGCCGCTGAACGGGTTGACGACATCAAGACTTTGCTCAGAGTCTGTAAACGATCCGCCAACGTAAATTGGATATTGCATTCTGTTCACCCTAATTCAAACAGGATTTTTGCAACAAATCCTCACCTAACACTGTATCGTTCTGGGCATAATCAATCGGAACTTCAATCACATGTACGCCCGGTGTATTGAAACACTGTTCCATTAAAGGCAAAAAATCTTCTGTTTTCTCAATACGGTACCCATGTGCTCCGTAACTCTCAGCGTAACGGACGAAATCCGGGTTCTGGAAGTCCAGACCGAATTCAGGAAAACGCATACCGTGTTGTTTCCATTTGATCATGCCATAGCTGTTATCATTGAGAATCAATACCACCAGGTCCTGGCACAAACGGATCGCTGTTTCGATTTCCTGGCTGTTCATCATGAACCCGCCATCTCCACAGATTGCCATGACTTTCAATTCCGGGTTGACCAGCTTGGCAGCCATCGCCGAAGGCAATCCTGCACCCATGGTTGCCAGTGCATTGTCCAGAAGAATGGTATTCGGCTCGCGCGCCCGGTAATGTCTGGCAAACCAGATTTTGAACATGCCATTATCCAGAGCCAGAATATCCGAATCTCCCATGACTTTTCGTACATCTGAAATAATTCGTTGTGGAACCAGGGGAAACTGCTCACAGTCAGCATTTTCACTGAGTTTTTCGTCAACAACTTGTTTGACTCTGAGAAAATAGGAAAAATCCCATTGATCCTGCACTGAAATACTCTGCTCCATTTCCTCCAGAGCATTAGCGATATCCCCAACAATTTCATGTTGCGGAAAATAAATTTCGTCGACTTGAGGTGGGGTGAAATTGATGTGGATGACATCAAAACCATCAACTTCCATATAAAATGGTGGCTTTTCCACGACGTCATGTCCAACATTGATGATCAGATCAGCACGGTCAATCGCGCAGTGTAAATAGTCATGATCGGATAATGCTGCGGTTCCCAGATACAATGGATGGTCTTCGCTAACGACGCCTTTACCCATTTGAGTATTGACAAAGGGAATGCCTGTTTTATCAATAAATTTGTTGAGCATCACCGAAACACGTTTACGATTAGCGCCGGCACCGATCAGAATCAACGGACGCTCAGCTTTTTCCAGGCGTTCTACAGCGTCATCAATCGCCAGCTGGTGAGCATCCGGACGCCAGATTGAATGAATTGGAATCGGTTGTGCATTAACCCTTTCTTCAGCCACGTCTTCTGGAAATTCAATATGCGCCGCTCCAGGACGTTCAGTCTCGGCACGACGAAATGCATTGCGAATGATGGCTGGAATACGGTCGCCACGCAGAATCTGCTTGGAAAATTTGGTCAGCGGCTGCATGACATCGACAATGTCGATAATTTGAAACAAACCCTGCTTGCTGGTATGCACCGGCTTTTGCCCGGTGATAATGAGCATCGGCATGGCGCCTAACTGTGCATAGGCTGCAGGTGTAACAAGATTAGTGGCACCTGGCCCCAGTGTCGACAGGCAAACCCCGGCTTTTCCGGTCAATCGTCCGTAAGTTGCCGCCATAAAACCGGCGCTTTGTTCATGGCGGGTCAGGACAAACTTGATTTTAGAGGTTCGCAAAGATTCCAGTAAATCGAGGTTCTCTTCACCTGGCAAGCCGAATAAATAATCAACACCTTCATTTTCCAGACAACGCACAAATAACTCACTGGCTTTCATTCATTCACCTTTACGAATAGACTCTGCTAAACAATTCCCCTAAACATTAACCCCTGTATGTAAATATACACTTGACACAAATTAATTCAATAGATTTAATTTATTAAATCATTAATTTACAGCCAGCTTCTTAAGTTGGAAAGTAAAATTGTTATTCAGGAGATTGATTGTCTGGTACTTGTTCAGAAACTATTTCAGCAATATCTTGAAATTTCCAGTCTTTGGCCTGTGCCGACAAATCAAGCAGTTTGAATGCTATACGATATATTTCGTCCTGATCAGCGAGTCTGGCATAAGTGGTATTGATACCAGGCGATCTGCCAAGAAAAATGGTTGTTAGCAATCTACTGTCTGATATCAAATCAATTTTTGCCAGATAATTATTCTCACCAACCTGAAACTGCTCTTGAGCAGATTGAGTTTGTGCTATTGGCCAACTTGATTGAATACTTAACAATCTGGATAAAAATTCTTGAATCTGTTTCTCATCCGCTGGTTGATTTCCTGCTTCGGCTAAAATCCATTGATTTTCGTTTCGAGAGATTTCCAGCACTGCCTGATCGGGTTTACGGATGCGAATCTCGCTGATCTGGTCAGGATTCAATGTCACAAAGCGCTGGGCACCATTAACGGATAAATCTTTCGTGTGACTCCAATAAATCCATCCAATCTGAAACAACAGTATGAGGGCAAGCAACCACTGGAATTTACTGCTCATTCGTGACCTCTGCGATCAACAGGCATTGTGATCTGGCTTTTATTTTTTGATAGACAAAATGGATCAAAAAGACAATCAGTAAGCCGCCAGCTGCCAGCGCATAATTCAGATATTCCCAAAATTGTTGTTTTGACTGTGAAAGCGGGATTAAAGTTCTAGCATAGTAGCCCCGATTCCGGATCGATAACAACGCTGAATCTTCAACTGACCAGTCCACTGTGTTTTCAATTAAATCGATGGCATTTTGAGACATTGTGCCATTGGCGCCGGCCAGAAGACGCAGAGCCTTGTCAGTTAAAAAATCATTCGACGAGTAAACCACCAGCCGAGCGGAAGGCAGGGATTGCTCGATAATAGATTCTGTTGTCAGTTTTGCAGTGTCTGGCTGCTGTTTTTCGGAAGCTGTCAAAGGGTGTGCTTTGCCTTTGAAATAAGACTCAAATTCCCCTTCCATAGCCATACCCAGCACATATGACTGTTGGGGTTCTTCAACCGGAAACCCGAATTCAGTGTACTGCTCATAATCGGGTAAAACCTGCATAGAGGAAGAAGACCAGGACTGATCAGAACTTCTCAATAATTCTGACACAGTGATGCGATCTTGATTGACGTCAATCCCGATCGGAGATGCCCAGATCATCGGGATCTGATTAAATGAGGCAGTAATGACATGCTCGGCATTCATAGTCTGTTTTCTGATATCGATTGCATACGGGTAATTGATCATTTTGATCTCACGCACCGGCGTATTGCCCACACGACGTGTGACTGGTAAAGGTACGATGGCATTCATAGGGTCCAATACCAGTGTCTTGTGAATGGTAATACCCAGGTGAGCCAACCAGTCAGACAAACCGGATGAATACGGCATAGCAGTCACACCGGACCGGCTGAATTTCGCTTCAGCCGCTCCGCTGGCTATTATGACTGTTCCTCCTCGCATCAAAAACTGATCAATGGCAAACACCTGGGTTGCAGTCAATTGGCCGGGGGCCAGTATTAAGAGCATATCCACATCATCGATGACATGTCCGTTGTCAAATTCAACCAATTCGACATCGTAATTCGTGGTCAAACGCTGCCTGAGCTGCTGGAAACTTCTGCCACTGGGCATGCGGTACTGCCGCAGCAAAGGGTTTTGCTCGACTGCAGGTGGAACGTACAAGCCAATTTTTTTCACGAAGCCCACTGAAAAGCGCTTCACAGCACTATCCAGAATTTCCCTAAAATCTGCTGTTTGCGACGAATCTGCATTTTCAGGAATCGGTAACTGGATTGCCTTGCGGCCATCTTCCAGCAACAGGTAAAAATAAAACCCCTGTTTAGACTCCAGACTTGCTCTCATTGGCAAAAAGCCATATTGCTTGGCAATCTGCCCGGCAACTTCGGCACCGTTTCCAGCAGGATCGACAACGGTATAGTTAAATTTGCCGCCGGCTTTTTGACTGGTTGATTCCAGGACGCTGAGAATTTGATGTTTGTAATTCAGTAACGCTGGCGGCAAAGCGTCATCGGGAGAAATATAACCTTTGAATTCAATCGGCTTCTCGATATAGGTATATAAATCACCCCGGCTTTGATACTCACTGACGATCTTTTTTATCGCCCGGGTCATTTCATATTCCGGGTTGCGAATACTCACCTCAAGATCACTTTCACTTTGCGATTTAGTTTCTATCAAGTCGCGAAAACCCAGTACTTCAACCTGATCACCGTAACGCAACACAATGTTGAAATAGAGATTTACGACAGATGGATTGTATTTATCGATAATTTGCAATGGAACCGGTTTAATACCGTAATCTTCCAATGCTTCACGCTCCAGTTCCGGATCGATTGCCGGGTCGACAAACTCTACCAGTACATTGACTCCGCCATACACAGCGTACTCATTCATTAAATCGCGTAACTGCGGAACCAGTGGTTCCAGCAAGGGGTGGGTTTTAGCGCTGAAATAGCCTCTCAACAACAACGGTTCTTTGAGATGTTTCAAATAATGCAATGTCGCGGTTGAAATGGTATAGCGTTGCTGGCTGGTTAAATCCATTCGCACTGGCTTAAAAGACGCCAAACTGAAGTTTGACAGAATGACATTAACGACTAATAAGAAAACTGTCATTCGCCAGCGTCGGTGTTTCACTATATGACCAGGTTGTGCCCAGCGCCTGGATTCCAGCAGATAACAATTCAAAACAACAAATGCGATACCAATACTGAGATAATAGTAAATATCTGCCAAATCCAGCACGCCACGCGCAACTGAGGAAAAACGTGAACTTGTGCCGACTTGTTTCAATAATTCCGCAATGTCAGAACTGAACAAAGACGTGACAAACGTGGAACCCAGTAGATACAACGCTAAACAGACCAGCACTGACAAGATCAGGCTTATAATCTGGTTTTCTGTCAAAAAACTGATGGTTAAACCGATTCCGATATAGGCGATTGATACGAAAAATGTAGCCAAATACCCACCCAACACTGGCCCCCAATCCAGATCGCCAAGCATGGATACCGTTACCGGTAATGGGATTGTCAACAAAAGGGCCAATCCAACCAGACTGATACTGGCTAAAAATTTCCCCATTACCAAAGCAAACGGGGTCAGTGGCTGTGTCGCCAGAAATTCCAGGGTACCAGAACGCCTTTCTTCACTCCATAAACGCATGGTCAGAGCCGACACCAGAAAGATCATGAGTAACGGCATCCATTGAAAATAAGAACGCAAATCGGCTGTGTTTCGGGCAAAAAAAGCCTCTACCCAGAACAATATAAAAAAACTGGCAGCAAGAAACGCACCCAGAAACAAATAGGCCGCTGGAGAAGCAAAAAATGTAATAAATTCCTTTTTGGCAATCGCAAGGGATTGTCGCCACATCATCATCAAGTCTCTAATATGGTGTCATCAGGTTGATTGTCACAACGTTTGACCGTTATTTTTACAGAAATTGACTATTCTGAATGAATCCAGAATAAAGTAAATCCAATGAGTCAGAAAAACTTACTGGTAATCCTGATTAATGTTGCGAAACACGCTTTCCAGGTCACGTATTTCGGGAGTGATTTGTACTACGTTATACTCTGATTGAACCAGTTTTCGCGTCAGTTCTGGTGCAAAGCGCTCAACAGAAATGTCATTGGCTGTGATGCGATATCGAAACCCCTCGATTTCCTCCCCCAGATACTCGACAGATTTGACCTGGTCTAGCTCATTCAAATCTTCCAAAACTCTTCCGGGGCTCTTGTCTACTGAGATCAACACTTGTTCATTGTTACGTAGATCAGAGAGTTTGGAGTCCAATACCAGCTCGCCTTGCTTCATAATCAAAACCCTGTCACACACTTCGCCAACTTCATGTAAAACATGTGTAGACACAATCACGGTCGAATCGACAGCCAGTTGTTTCAATAATCCGCGCATGTTTTCAACCTGAAGTGGATCAAGCCCATTCGTTGGTTCATCCAGAATCAGAATCTCAGGATTTGTCAAAATTGCCTGTGCGACTCCTACTCGTTGTTTATAGCCTCTGGACAGAGTTTGAATGTTAGCGTTGGCTTTGGGAATTAGTTCGGTTCTTACCAGGGCTTGTTGGACCGCTTTTCTGGAATGAGACCCTTTAAGATTACGCAGGTTTGCAGTATAGAATAAAAAATCGGTAACTGTCATATCTGCATACAGCGGACAATTTTCGGGCAAGTATCCAATCTTGTCACGTGCAGTTAATCGCAGTTGATTAATATCTTCCCCGTTAATCAATACCGCACCAGAACTCGGCTCAAGAAAACCGGTTATCATTTTTAAAACAGTCGTTTTACCGGCCCCATTTTGGCCCAGCAAACCGACTATTTCTTTACTGTTCACCTCAAAGGAAACATTGTTCACAGCGCGAAAATCGCTGTAATAACGAGTGAGGTGTTCTGTTCTAAGCATTGGTTTTTTTGAATCTGGTATAAAACTTAAGTTATTTTAACACTGACCTGTCAAAATAACTCTAAAACACAACGATTGAATGATGCGAAATTGTATTCGGGAATATTATGAACAAATGTGCAGACATCACCATACGCGGACAGGTGCAAGGGGTGTTTTTCAGGGTTTCGGCCCAACACGTTGCTGAAAGTTTACAACTACGTGGATTTGTCAGAAATCTGCAGGACGGAACTGTTCACTCTGTTGCTGACGGTGAGCTGGAAAAATTGCTGGACTATATCAAATGGTGTCACATCGGGCCTGAAGCGGCCCGAGTTGATGAAATTCATGTTAAATTCCGCTCTCCACTCAACACAGAACGGAAATTCAAAATAGTGTAAACCGTCTTTAAGGTATCAGATGTTTATACGCTCCAGCTGCAAAACTTCAAAGGTAACGCATCTCAGTATAATTGCGCGTCGTGAACACTCAATTTTAGTTTGCCAGAAATGTATCAGATGCTGAATCCGGGAAAGACGATTAAATGTACGTTGTACCAATTAGCTTGCAATCTGATGTACGACTGAAGAACCCCTAACCACGTCGGCAAGCTGATTTGCATATTTGGTCACCTCTGATACATCTTTGCCTTCAACCATAACCCGAATCAGTGGCTCTGTTCCGGAGGCTCTCAACAATACCCGCCCATCATCGCCGAGTTCCTGTTCGATTGACTGCTGAGCGCTCATAATAGACTGATTGTCATGCAGATTGATACGCTCCTTCATTTTAACATTCACCAGAACCTGTGGAAATTTACTCATACCATTAGTCAGTTCTCTCAGCGTTTTTCCAGTTTCGTGTATTTCTGCCATGACTTGCAATGCAGCGATAATTCCGTCCCCTGTGGAACTGCGGTCAAGACAAATGACATGTCCGGAATTTTCACCTCCCAGAACGCCACCTTCCTGTTTTAACAATTCCATGACATAGCGATCACCGACATTGGCACGTTTGAAATGAATCTCAGAACTTCTTAATGCCTGCTCAAGCCCAAGATTACTCATCAGGGTACCGACTACCGGTTGATGCAACATGCCCTTGGATGCCCTTGATTTTGCAATGATGTACAGAATCTCGTCACCATCGACAATATCACCCTTATGATCAACCATCATTACCCGGTCACCATCGCCGTCAAATGCAATACCAAAGTCTGCATTTTCATCAACAACTTTTTTCTGAAGCGCTGTTAAATCAGTCGCTCCACACTGTCTGTTGATATTCAAGCCATCTGGCTCAACGCCAATTGTACTGACAGTTGCCCCCAGTTCCTGAAATACATGAGGGGCAATGTGATATGTGGCACCATGCGCACAATCGATAACGATTTTAACTCCGGAAAAATCCATAAACGAAGGGATTGTCGATTTGCAAAACTCAATATATCGGGCACGTGCGCCATCGACACGTGTAGCCTTGCCCAAAGCTGCAGAATCCATCGTTGTCATTGGCTTATCCAGATATGATTCAATCGCCAGTTCTATTTCATCGGCTAATTTCAAACCTTTGGGACAAAAAAACTTGATACCGTTATCATCATAGGGATTATGTGAAGCGCTGATGACGATGCCACATTGTGCTCTGAAAGTCCTGGTTAAATAGGCAACTCCGGGAGTCGGCATTGGTCCCAGTAACTGTGAATTAACACCTGTAGCAGCCAGACCTGCTTCCAGTGCGGATTCAAACATATATCCGGAAATACGTGTGTCCTTACCAATCAGTACCTGGCTGTTTTGCCCTGAACCGGCTAACACCTTACCGGCAGC
>JAHZJL010000266.1 GCA_022600935.1 Gammaproteobacteria bacterium | reverse complement strand
ATTGAATTTAGTGATAGTGGAACAATTATTACACCGGAAATCTGGACTCCTAGTGATGGTTCATGGCGCCAACTTGCAGATATGGCTGTACCGAGAAACTATCATTCGGTAGCATTATTAATGCTTGACGGTCGTGTATGGTCTGGCGGTGGTGGTTTATGTGATTGCTCGGCGGATCATCCAGACTCACAAGTATACTCGCCTGCCTATTTGTTTAATGATGACGAATCGCTTGCAACACGCCCAAGTATTACTTCGGCTCCAGAAGAGGTTCACTATGGCGAAACAATCAGCGTTGCAGCGACACCGTTGATTGAACGATTTACCTTGATTAAGATGTCTGCGACTACGCACAATCTTAATTCAGATTTGCGCTTTCTTGAAGTTCCGTTTTCTACAGTAAACAGCGGCTCATATTCTTTGGAGCTGCACAGCAACCCTGATGTTCTAACTCCCGGCTATTGGATGCTGTATGCCATTGATCAGCAAGGAGTCCCTTCGGTTGCGAAACTATTGCGCATATCATCATTTCCATCCGGTACTGGTACTGGCGAAATTACGCGTGAGTGGTGGACAAATATTGCTGGTGGTTCAGTTTCTGATTTGCTCAATAGTCCAAATTATCCAGATAATCCGACAGGCAGTGATACTCAAACGACCTTTGAAACGCCTTCCAATTGGGGAGACCAATACGGTACTCGCATGCGTGGATTTATCCATCCACCGCTAACTGGACAATATCGCTTTTGGCTCGCCAGCGATGACGGCGGTCAATTATTGTTAAGCAACAGCACCGATCCAGCTGGAGCCACGACAATTGCGAGTGGTCCAACCTGGGCTGCATCTCGCGAATGGGACAAATTGCCTGAACAGCAATCGACATTAATCACTTTACAAGCAGGTCAACGATATTATATTGAAGCATTACAAAAAGAAAATGCTGGCGGTGACAATCTTGCAGTTGCCTGGCAATATCAGGATGGTTTTCGCAGTGTAATAGATGGACAGTATTTATCACCATTCATTCCCAATGATGCACCAATAATTGTAGACCCTGGAAACCAAACAAATGATGAGGGCGACAGTTTATCACTGGCTATAATAACAAATGATCCAGATGGCGATTCTTTGACTTTCAGTGCGTCAGGTTTGCCAGCAGGCCTATCGATTAATCAATCAACTGGCGTAATAGCGGGTACTATTGCCACTGGAACAGCAGGCAACTACAACGTTAGTGTTTCAGTTAGTGATGGCACAGTCAGCGCTAATATATCATTCGCTTGGGCTGTGCTGTCAAATGGCGGGTTTGAGGTTACTTACGACTTTGAAAGCAATCGTGGATGGTTCAGAAATCCCAACGGCGATGATACTGCAACAACGGGTCTCTGGGAACGAGCCAATCCTGAAAGCACCAGTAATAACGGCATTACATATCAACTCGGCAGCACAACAAGCGGTCAAAATGCACTTGTAACTGGAGCACTAGCAGGTTCTGGTGTCGGTTCGCATGATATCGATAACGGCAAAACTTCGATACGTTCACCGGATATTTTTATTCCACTGGATAGCCAGGCAACGATTACATTCTCCTACTATCTTGCTCACCTGAATAATTCCTCGAATGCCGATTATCTTCGGGTCAATGTGATTGGAAACAATTCAACACTATTGCTCGAAGAAAGAGGTGCTACTGACAATGATGCGGCAAACTGGTCTGTGTTTTCTGGGTCACTCAACAGCTTTTCTGGTCAGACAATTCATTTACTGATAGAGGCCGCTGACAATGATAATGGCAGTGTACTTGAAGCTGCGGTTGACGATGTTGTTATAACAATTGCTGAAAACAATCAATCACCAATCATTGTAACTCCTGGCAGCCAAACAAATACCATTGGTGACAACATCAATCTTGCTATTGTTGCCAGTGATGATGATAACGACTCGCTGGCTTATAGCGCGACCAATCTGCCAGCAGGTCTTAGTATTAATGCTACTTCTGGATTAATCAGTGGTACATTGACAAATTCTGGAAACTTCACAGTTGAATTAAACGTTAACGACGGTCGCGGTGGTGCCGATAATACAAGCTTTAGCTGGGTAATCAATAACCCTCCGTCACTGGTATTAAACCCAGTATTGACGTCACCTCAACCAGTGAATGCAACGATTAATTATGTAGCAGAAACAACAGGTGGACTAAATCCACGCTATAAATGGAATTTTGGTGATAATAGCCCTGAAACAACATTCTCGAATTCGGAAACGATTACTCATCGTTTTTCAAACCCAGGGCGCTATATTGTCACATTAATTGCAACCGATGACACAGGCGCTAATGAGCAAACCCAATTTTTACAACTGATACATGCTCCATTGACACTCAATCGAGCTGATGAATCCATGAGCATTATCTATGAAACACGAGCAGGGAATGATCGAATCTGGAACGTCAACCCTGATAACGCCTCAGTCAGTGTTATCGATGCTGTGACTATGAATAAAGTCGCCGAAATTGATGTTGAACAAAACCCTCGAAGTTTAGCGATGACAACAGCTGGTACAGTCTGGGTAACCAATCGTCAAAGTGCATCAATCAGCATCATTGATGCGTCATCCTTAAGTCTCGTGCAAACAATTCCACTTCCAAATGGTTCAAGGCCTTTTGGTATTGCTGCCGATCCAACTAGCAATAGGATGTATATTTCGTTGGAATCCAGCGGAAAATTGCTACGTTTTGACACATCTTCATCGTCGCAAACAGCTGAACTGGAGATTGGTCAAAACCCGCGTCATTTCTCTATAAACGCTGACGGTAGCAAGGTTTATGTGTCACGTTTTATTACACCTTTGTTGCCTGGAGAAGATGGAGCTAATCCACAGGTCACCCAGGGAGGTGCCGAAATAGTTGTGATAGATACTTCGAGCATGGCAATCTCAGATACCATCTCTTTACTCCATAGTAATCGCAATGATTCAGAAAACAGCGGACGTGGTATCCCTAATTATCTAGGTCCGATGGTAATTTCACCCGATGGGTTGTCGGCATGGGCTCCATCAAAACAGGATAATATTCTGCGCGGAGCATTACGAGATGGTCAGAACTTAACTTTTGAAACAAGTGTCCGCAGCATATCTTCTCGCATCGACATTGCTAGTCAAAGTGAAGATCACGCTGCGCGTATTGATCATGATAACGGGGGAGTTGCTGTTACCGGTCTATTTGATAAAACTGGTAACCACTTTTTTTCTGTACTGGAAGGAAGCCGTCAAATCGCTGTCGTTGATAATTACTCAAAAGCTGAATTAATCCGCTTTGATGTGGGTAGAGCACCCCAGGGTCTGGCACTTTCTGCCGATGGTTTAACCCTCTACGTTCATAATTTCATGGATCGCTCTGTAACCGTTCACGATCTTAGTAATCTATTAAAAGAAGTGAGTTTAAATGCGCAGAATGTCGTTACTCTCAATACGCTCAATACTGTTGCCAACGAACAGTTGTCAGCACAAGTGCTAACCGGAAAACAACTTTTTTATGATGCCCGCGACACACGTTTGGCAAAAGATGCTTATATGAGTTGTGCTTCGTGCCACAATGACGGTGGTCATGATGGCCGTGTCTGGGATTTTACCCAATTTGGCGAGGGAGTGCGTAATACCATAGATTTAAATGGCCGAGGTGGGTCCGAGCATGGTGTATTGCATTGGACCGCAAATTTCGATGAAATCCATGATTTTGAAGGCCAGATTCGAAACTTTTCTGGTGGTACAGGATTGATGGCCAATGCTGACTTTAATGCGACGAGTGACCCACTCGGAGTCTCCAAACAAGGTTTAAGTACAGACCTTGATGCGCTGGCTGCATATGTCAACTCGTTAACAAATGTTGAAACAAGTCCAGATCGAAACCCTGATGGAACACTCACTGCTAATGCCCTGGCAGGTAAAAGCGTTTTTATAAACCAGGCATGCGCAACATGCCATTCAGGACAGGGATTTACAGATAGCGAGAGTACTTCTTTACATGATGTAGGCACCATAAAATCTGCAAGCGGCAATCGAATAGGTACACTACTCACGGGTTTTGATACGCCTACTTTGCGCGGCTTGTGGGCAACAGCACCGTATCTGCATGACGGCTCTGCTGCAACACTTGCTGATGCTATTTCAGCACATGTCGATTTATCAGTGACAACTACTGAGCTGAATCAACTGGTTTCCTATTTACGCCAGATTGACCAACAGGAACCTGCACCAGAGAGTCCATCAGCAAATACTCCACCATCTATAATCAACCCAGGACATCAAAGCTCGATGGTTGGAAACAGCGTTAATCTTACTCTCAGTGCAAATGATCCCGATGGAGATACGCTCTTTTTTAGCACAACTGGTTTACCCGCTGGTCTCGTTATAAACAGTAATACTGGGGTTATCAGTGGTTCACCAACAACAAGTGGTGTAACAAATGTTTCTGTAACAGTTGTCGATGGTAACAGTGGCAGTGATAGCACAACGTTTTCCTGGACAATTGATCCCGTGACACAAGTGAATACACCACCTGTTGCAACGAATCCGGGCAATCAGAACAGTGCGATTGGTAACAGTGTATCCCTCGTGATTATTGCTGAAGATGCTGATAACGATATATTAAATTACAGCGCAAATGGGTTACCAACTGGGCTTAGTATTGATTTGAACAGTGGTATTATCACTGGAAACACAAGTGCGATCGGAAGCTCTAATGTCACCATCACAGTAGATGATGGAAATGGCGGCAGTGATACTGTAAGTTTCACCTGGACAGTCAACACCAACAGTTCAGAAGTCGTCGCGCATTACCAGGGTGATTATCAAACCAGTGCGCCATCACCGGGGTGGCAATATTTGTGGAATGCTCAAGGGCCAATTGGTCAAGCCAATCACTATACAGCGATGCAATCGAATGGCAGTTACTACGATTCCGATGGTGTCCGTGGACTACCTGATGCAAGTGACCTTGCTTATGGCAGCTTGAAATCAAACGGAGGGCATCCAGGTCGTGGCATCGCGCAAGGACAAATCGATGATCGATACGTGATCGCTGCGTTTACAGTCGACACCTCTGGTGATTATCAGATTTCACAAAGCCAGATCACTGATAATGGCTGTACCCGCAATGGCGGGGTTGTCGAAATCTATGCAAATAACATCTTCATCGATCAACACGCTTATGGTCCCACTGCAACCTCATTCGACACAAATATCGGCAGCCTCGTTGCCGGTGATACCATCTATGTCGGCGCAGGACCAAACGGTACCGATGGTTGCGATGGCTTTGTTTGGGACTACAGGCTCGAACTCTCTGGAGCAAGTGGAAATTCACCGCCGATATTAACAGATCCAGGCAATCAGAATGACACCCAGGCTGATACCATCAACCTCACCTTGAGTGCCAGTGACCAGGATGGCGATACCCTGCAATTCAGCGCAACGGGTCTTCCGCCAGGCTTATCAATAACCAGTTCAGGATTAATATCAGGAACCTTAACCTCACCGGGGCTCTACACGGTTACGATCAATGTCAGTGACGGACAAACCGGAAATGATAGCGTGACGATCAGCTGGGATGTGGCAAGCTTATCTGGCAGCCAGACAGTTGCATTGTATCAAGCAGACTATTCCAACGGAACTCCAGTACAAGGTTGGTCGTATCTCTGGAATAACGCAGGCCCCATTGGACAGGCAAGCAACTATACAGCCTTGCAATGGAATGGCATTTACTATGATTCAGATGGTGTCCGCGGGCTCCCTGACGAAAGTGATCTTGCTTATGGTAGTCTGCGCCCGACCGGAGGACACGCAGGACGTGGAATTAATCAAGGACAAGCGACTGACCGATTCGTGATTGCCGCTTACCAGGTCAGTCAATCTGGTAACTATCGTATCGTTCAAAGCCAAGTGACCCATACGGGATGCGCGTTTGGAAACGGCAGTGTAGTCAGATTGTATGTAAATGATACTTTCATACTAAGTCAAAGCTATGATCGTGGCGGCCAAACAACGTTTGACGCAACACTCGGAACTCTCAATAGTGGCGATACGATCTATGTCGGTTTAGGGCCAAATGGTAAAGATGGTTGTGATTCGTTTGCCTGGGATTTTACGATTGATCGATCGAATTAGAGTCTGCTCAGAAAGGCAGAGCGTATTGCCAGGCGAACCCCTCGGATATGGTTCTGTTCTTCCTGTCCTGTCTTTCTATGCAATCGATGAATTGCTGAACGAAGCAATGTAAGCTCACAAACGTGATTTTGCATAGACAAGTCAATATACCACCAGCTAAAGACTGGTGGCTTGGCCTGTCGGGGGACAAACCCCGACTGAAACGGCATCGGCGGAATTTACCGCCGACTGTAAGCCAT
>JAHZJL010000028.1 GCA_022600935.1 Gammaproteobacteria bacterium | reverse complement strand
TCCAGGGCATCATCAACAAAACAGTCATCTAAGGGTAAAACATGTAAATAAGGCTTTCCAACCCAGTTTTTGACACTTTGAGCCAGCGACAACGGCGTTAGATTGCACAACTTGAGTATCAGCAGTTGTCTGCGGCCAGCTTGATGGAAATGCTTGCGCCAGTAATCATCTGCGATGGCCTCTATCCATTCATCATCAGAGGGCATCAGCTCATTTTCAAAATCCAGGCCGGTTTCCAGGGCACTGTCACTCAGTACCCGTTGACAAAACCCATGTATGGTATACACAGCAGCCTGATCGAAACAGCTGATCGATAACTGTAATTTTTGTATTGCACTGTTCAGCGTCGCCTGGTTGTTTGCGACCTTTTGTTTTAGCTGGCTTAAAAATGGTTCGCCAGCTTGATCTTCGCTGTTTAACACGGATAACATTCTGATCAATCCGGTTCGCAGTCGCTCACGCAGTTCATCTGTTGCTGCATTGGTAAACGTCATCACCAGAATCCTGCTCACATCCAGATCAGTTTCCAGAATCAAACGGATATAAATGCCAACCATGGTATAGGTTTTACCAGTCCCGGCACTGGCCTCAATCAGGTTTCTGCCCGATAATGGGATGCGCATCAAATCCAAACTGTGTGATACTGTCATGAGCGTTTTCTTGGAACTGCCAAAAATATCCCTATTATACGCTGTGCAAACTGGTTTTTTTGCCGATAACAATTTATGTCGATACGGTCAGCATATTCAATAATGCAGGATATCAACAACGTATCAAAACTCCACTCTTATAATCATCTATCAGCAGGAGCATAATTAATTTGAATACCTCAACGTCAGAACCAACAGCGCAAATGATGCTGGGCAATACACTGGTTACCTTGCTGGGAACTGCGCATGTATCCCGCCAAAGCGCAGAAACTGTCAAATCGTTATTACTCAGTGACCAGTTTGACGCTGTTGCTGTTGAGTTATGCGAGAGCAGACACAAGATCATGAGTGACCCGGATTCACTGGCAAATATGAATCTGTTTCAGGTGATTCGAGAAGGCAAGGCTTCAATGGTGATGGCTAATCTGGCGCTCAGTGCATATCAACAGAAAATGGCGAACGAACTTGGTATTGAACCCGGTGCTGAGATGAAAACCGCGATTGAAACAGCCGAACAGAAGTCAATGCCGGTCATTCTGGTTGACAGGGACATTGGCACAACCTTAAAACGGGTTTACCGTAATATTCCCTGGTGGCGTCGACTGACTCTGGTTGCGGGTATTTTAGCCGCCAGCTTGTCTGACCAATCGGTCAGCGAAGAAGATGTCGAAAAACTTAAACAAGGTGATATGCTCGAGTCAGCACTCAGTGGCTTGACAGACAATGATCGTGTCTTGTTCAATCCATTAATACATGAGCGCGACCAGTTCATGGTAGGGAAAATCAGAGAAGCTCTACAGGATTCATCAATCAACCGGCTGCTTGTTGTAATCGGTGCAGGGCATTTAAACGGGATGAACAAACTGCTACAGGAAACACCAGCACCTTCAGTACAAAACAATCAGAACAGGCTTGAGCAATTGAACACAATCCCCCCCGCCAGCCATTGGCCAAAGTTGATACCCTGGTTGATTGTTTGTGCAATATTGAGCGGATTTTATTTCGGATTCCAAAAGAGCCCTGATATGGGCTGGCAAATGGTTATCGACTGGGTACTCATCAATGGCGGCTTGTCAGCGCTTGGAGCACTAGTCGCGCTGGCCCACCCGGTTACAGTCATAACGGCTTTTCTGGCAGCGCCTCTGACATCTTTAAATCCCATGATTGGAGCAGGCATGGTCACCGGACTGACTGAACTCTTGGTTCGCAAGCCCAGAGTTGGTGATTTTGCCCATTTAAAAAACGATGTCTCGAAATTGGGTGGCTGGTGGAAAAACCGCGTTGCGCGAATTTTTCTGGTCTTTTTTCTCAGCTCACTGGGTTCAGCTGTCGGAACTTATGTAGCAGGATTCAGTATTTTTCACAGACTGACTGGATAAGAACTAAATCCATTAACACGATTGATTCTGCCACTTCAGCTGGTTTCTCATGGTTATTGTTGACACTGGTTTTCAAATACTCAATATTGATTTTACATTTTATATCTATACTTAAATTTCAAAACCGGATGAATACTTAACGATTAAGCTATTTAAATCGTAAATAACCACATGATTAAACAGGGAGTAACCTTTTGAGTTCAGTAAAACCATCGTATTTGATTGCCTTGTCTCTGACTATTATATTCGTCATTTATATCAAAGTCAGCAACCCGTATCGGGAATTCAGTCGTAGTGAATATTGGGAAGCTGCCACGCTGGATTCAGTCGCGGAAGTTCCGGATCAAGCATTACAACCTGGAAATAAAAACGGACCGGTGTTGATGTGGGCAGCGATGGGAAGCTCTGATCCAGAAATCATCAAAGCATTGGTAACAAGAGGCGCTGATATCAATGAATCAGATGGGATTTTTATGGGTACTCCTTTAACAGGAGCTGCGGGTTATTCAAGCAACCCTGAGATCATTGACACACTGATTGAACTCGGAGCTGATGTCAACAAAACGGTACACAATAATGAAACTGCGTTAATGATTACAGCACAATATAATCACAATCCGGGAATTTCACGGACTCTGGTCAAACACGGTGCCGAGCTTGATGCGGCCAATGACCAGGGCAAAACCGCACTTGATCTGGCCAAACAAAGCAATAATAGTATTGTCGTTGAAGAATTAAATCAGCTCTTGAAAAAAACCATGAATCACATCAGCTAAAAATACTCTGTGATTACGACTTTGAATTCAAATACTGATCGATGACAGTCGCTGCTTCGCGTCCTTCGTTAATCGCCCAAACAACCAGCGACTGTCCACGACGGCAATCACCTGCAGCAAATACACCGTCGACATTAGTCTCGAAGCGACCATATTCAGCATTGATATTACTGCGCTGATCATAATCCAGATCCAACATATCAGTCGCAGTATGCTCCGGCCCTAAAAAACCCATTGCCAGGGTAATCAACTCGGCTTGCCATTCTTTCTCAGAACCCGGAATTTCCTGCATTGTAAAGCGGCCAGTCTCATCCTTGGTCCATTCAACATTAACTGTAACAACACCTGTCAGGTTACCCTGATCATCGCCCAGGAATTTCTTGCTTAAAATACAATATTCTCTCGGATCTTTACCATCACGGTACATGGCAGACTCATGCCCATAATCCACCCGGTAGATTCTCGGCCATTGCGGCCACGGATTGTCTGGAGCGCGTTCTGCAGGTGGTTTAGGCAGTAACTCGAAATTGACCAGAGATTTACAGCCATGACGTATCGCTGTAGCAATACAATCGGTGCCAGTATCACCACCGCCAATCACGATGACATTTTTATCTTTGGCGCTGATATGTTTGCCGTCCTGCAAATTACTGTCGAGCAGACTTTTCGTGTTACGAGTCAAAAAGTCCATCGCAGTATATATTCCGTTCAGGTCTCTCCCTGGAATATCCAGATCACGGGGATTAGTCGCACCTGTCGCCCAAAGAACAGCATTAAAGTCCTGTTTTAACTGGTTAGGGTCAATAAACTGGACTTGATGATCAGCGTCCATCATGATTTGAGTCATGTGGCCCGGATCAAAATCCTCTTTCTTGCCGACATGTGCGCATGTCACAAATGTCACACCTTCATCCTTCATTTGCTGGATACGCCGCGCAACCACTTTCTTTTTATCCAGTTTCATATTGGGAATGCCATACATCAGCAATCCACCGATACGGTCTGCACGCTCATAAACAGTGACCGCATGCCCCATACGTCGCAATTGCTGAGCTGCTGCCAAACCTGCCGGGCCGGAGCCGATAATTGCTACAGACTGGCCAGATTCCTGCCTGGGCGGTAATGATTCCACCCAGTTTTCCTCAAATCCACGGTCAATAATGGCGTTTTCAATGTTTTTAATCGTCACCGCCGGATCGGTAATACCCAGCACACAAGACCCTTCGCAGGGTGCAGGACATACGCGACCGGTAAATTCCGGAAAGTTGTTGGTCTTGTGGAGTCGGTCCAGAGCATCGCGCCAGCGTCCACGATACACCAGGTCATTCCATTCAGGAATCAGATTATCAACCGGACAACCTGTATCAGACTGGCAAAATGGCACACCACAATCCATGCAGCGCGCACCCTGGGTGGTTAAATGCTGAACTGGTGGATCAGTATAAATCTCGGAATAATCGTTGATCCGTAATTCAGGCTCCCGATAGGGAACAGTTTCTCGTTGATATTCCTTAAAACCAGTGGGTTTACCCATCTGCCATCACTCCATGTAATGTTGCTTCTTGTTCTTCATCATGAGCAGAGCGTTCCGCCAAAACACGCTTGTAATCAATCGGCATCACTTTGACAAACTGTTGCTGTGACTGACTCCAGTTATCGAGGATACGTTTGGCAATTTCTGAACCGGTGTTCCGATAATGCAGTTTGATCAAGCCGACCACTTCATCGATATCATGATCATGCTCCAGTCGTTCCAGCTCAACCATACCTTTGTTACAGTTGATATCGAAAACATTTTCCGGATCCCAGACATAGGCTATTCCGCCGCTCATACCGGCTGCGAAATTGCGTCCTGTCGGCCCCAGCACAACCACGCGACCACCTGTCATATATTCACAGGCATGATCTCCCACACCTTCAATAACGGTGTGAGCGCCGGAATTACGCACACAGAATCGTTCTGCTGCCCGGCCATTGAAAAAAGCCTGCCCGGAAGTAGCGCCATACAACACAACGTTGCCGACGATAATACTCTCCTCTGCTACAAATGAGCTGCCTTGTGGAGGATAAACAATTATTTTCCCTCCAGACATCCCCTTGCCCACGTAATCGTTGGCATCGCCCTCTATTTCCATGGTGATACCACGCGCCAGGAATGCACCAAAACTTTGCCCGGCCGAGCCTTTAAACTTGATATGGATGGTATCATCCGGGAGCATGTTTGCGCCCCATTTTTTGACCAATCTGTAGCTTAGAATTGTTCCTGCCGCCCGGTCTGTATTAATGATCTCCTGATCAAAACTGACTTTCTCGCCAGTGTCCAGTGCTTTTCTGGCTTTCTCGACAAGCTGATTATCAAGCACTGCATCGAGCCCGTGATCCTGCTCCATGGTTTTGTAAACCTGAACATCCTCATGAGGTTTCGGTGCCACAGCCAGCAGACTGGTCAAGTCAAGACCATCAGATTTCCAGTGCTGGATGGCCTGATTGGTATCCAGAACCTCAGTATGTCCAATCATTTCATTAATTGATTTGAAACCGAGTTCTGCCATTATTTCCCTGGCTTCTTCGGCAACCATAAACAGATAGTTGACAACATACTCAGGGTCGCCTTTGAATTTTTTGCGTAACTCTGCATCCTGGGTAGCAATCCCGACTGGACACGTATTCAGATGACATTTACGCATCATGATACAACCCAGCGAAATCAGTGGGGCTGTACTAAAACCAAATTCTTCAGCGCCCAACAATGCTGCGATGACGACATCGCGGCCGGTTTTCAGACCTCCATCAGTCTGTAATGTCACTCGGGAACGCAAATCATTCATCACCAGGGTCTGGTGTGTTTCTGCGATACCCAACTCCCACGGTAACCCGGCATGTTTAATACTGGTTAATGGTGATGCCCCGGTTCCACCGCCATCACCGGAAATCAGAATATGGTCAGCATGTGCCTTGGCCACGCCACTGGCAATGGTACCAACACCGACTTCCGAGACCAGTTTGACGCTGATTCGTGAATCGGGGTTGGAATTTTTCAGATCAAAGATCAGCTGTGCCAAATCCTCGATTGAGTAAATATCGTGATGTGGTGGAGGACTGATCAACCCAACACCGGGAGTGGAGTGCCTGATTCTGGCAATATTGCTGTCGACCTTGCTGCCTGGCAATTCTCCACCCTCGCCGGGCTTTGCGCCCTGAGCGATTTTAATCTGTAATTCATCGGCATTAGCCAGATACCAACCAGTAACACCAAAACGCCCGGATGCAATCTGCTTAATCGCTGAACGTTTACTGTCACCGTTTGGCAACGGGTTAAAGCGGGCTGGATCTTCACCACCTTCACCAGTGTTACTTTTACCACCCAGTCTGTTCATGGCGATTGCCAGGGATTCATGGGCTTCGGCCGAAATCGAACCGAAACTCATGGCACCGGTACAAAAGCGCACGACAATGTCTTTGGCTGGTTCGACTTCATCCAGTGGTATTGAACGTCTGGTGTCTTTAAACGTGAGCAGACCTTTGATACTGCAGCGGGTTCTGGAGTCACGATTCATGTGCTCCGCAAACTGCTTGTAAGTCTGGTAATTATTGGTTCGTGATGCCACCTGGATATCGGCAATCGCTTTAGGGTCCCACATGTGGCGTTCGCCACCGGCACGCCAATGAAATTCACCGGCATTGGGTAAAGCGCCAAGTTTTTGATTGGCATTTTCAGGAAACCCTATGGCATGACGGCGCTGACATTCAGTAGCAATCACATCGAAGCTCACGCCCTGGATACGACTCGCGGTACCAGCAAAACAGCGTTCAATGACTTCATCGCGAATCCCCACGGCTTCAAAAATCTGCGCACCCTTGTAACTTTGCAGCGTTGAGATACCCATTTTAGCCATGACTTTCAGAATGCCTTTGGCAACCGCTTTGCGATATGCGCTGACAATCGCAGCATCATCGGTCATTTCTGCTTCCATCAAGCCATCACGACGTGCTTGCCATAATGCCTCAAAAGCCAGATATGGGTTGATTGCGTCTGCACCATAACCGATCAACAAACAATGATGATGGACTTCACGCGCTTCCCCGGATTCCAGAACAATACCGACCCGGGTACGTTTGGCTTGTCGCACCAAATGATGGTGAACGGCTCCAGTCGCAAGCAATGATGGCAAAGGCACTCGATCAGGGCTGATTTGACGATCAGAAAGAATAACCAACTGATAGCCATCTTCAATGGCTTGCTCGGCTTCAGAACAAATTCGGTCTAACGCTTTCAGCAATCCGGTATTGCTATCTTGTTTAAGCCAGGTGATATCGATAACCCTGGTTTTCCAGTCTTTATGATTGATATGGCGAATTTTAGCCAGTTGTTCATTGGAAAGAATCGGGTGTTTGATTAACAGGCGATGACAATCGCTCTCCTGCACAGATGAAACATTACCTTCAGGACCGATGTAGCATTGCAGCGACATGATCACTTCTTCGCGAATTGAATCAATTGGCGGATTGGTCACTTGCGCGAACAATTGCTTGAAATAGTCATACAACATGCGTGAATGATCCGACAAACATGCCAGAGCAGAGTCATTCCCCATTGAGCCCAGCGGATCACGTTTCTCGCGGATCATTGGCAACAGCATGAATTGCATGGTTTCAGTGGTATAACCGAAGGCTTGCATTCTGGACAACAAAGTCTCCGCATCAAAACCGTGAGCCTGTTGATTGAGCGTCAAGTCTTCAAGTTCGATTCGTTGCGCTTCCAGCCATTGGGCATATGGGCGTTGCTGGGAAAACGTATCTTTTAATTCCTGATCAGGAATCAACCGGCCTTGCTCAAAATCAACCAGAAACATGCGCCCTGGTTGCAAGCGACCCTTATATTTGACATTGATCGGGTCAACCGGAACAACACCAACTTCCGATGCCATGATCACATGGTCATCATGGGTCAGGTAATAACGACTGGGACGTAATCCATTACGGTCCAGAACAGCACCAATGTATTTACCATCGGTAAATGCAACTGAAGCCGGTCCGTCAAAAGGTTCCATTTTTGTTGAATTGAATTCGTAGAACGAGCGTTTGTAATCCGGCATCGACTCATGATTTTCCCAGGCTTCAGGAATCATCATCATGACCGCTTCCTGTAAGGTGCGACCAGTCATCAGCAAAAATTCCAGGATATTGTCGAATGTGCCTGAGTCGGAACAATCCGCCTCGACAACCGGAAATACCTTTTCCAGTTCTTCTCCGAATAACCCGGATTCAGCAACACCTTGTCTGGCACGCATCCAGTTCTTGTTGCCTCGCATGGTATTGATTTCACCATTGTGGCTCATAAAACGATTCGGCTGCGCCCTGTCCCAGGATGGAAAAGTATTGGTACTGAAGCGTGAATGCACCATAGCCAGATGCGAGGTATAATCCGGATCGTTCAGGTCATCGTAATAGAGTCTGACCTGAGGTGGAGTGAACTGGCCTTTATAAACAATAACCTTGGACGACAGGCTGCAGATAAAAAACATCAAATGTTGTTGCAAGGACAGATCGGTTCGCAGTTGCTGACTGGCCTGTTTACGTATCAAATACAATTGACGCTCGAAAGCATCTCCTTCGACACCATCTGCAGCCTCGATAAACAGCATCTCGATAACCGGTTCCTGCTTGCGCGCAGTGAATCCGATGTCAGCCCGATCTGCGTCTACTGGAACAGGTCGCCAGCCCAGAAGCTGCTGTCCCTGTGCGCTGATAAATTGCTCGACAATCTGCTTGCAGCGAGCGCGTTCAGTTTCGATTTGTGGTAAAAACACCAGCCCGGCAGAAAACCGGCCTTCCGCAGGTAACTCGATTCCCAAATCGGATCTGGCAACTTTTTTCAGGAATTCAAACGGCAACGCCGTCAACATACCTGCGCCATCACCGCTATTGGATTCACAACCACAGGCACCGCGATGTTCCATCGCTTCCAGTGCAACTCCGGCATCAACAATGATTTGATGGGAACGAACACCTTTAATGTGCGCAATAAATCCTACACCGCAACTATCTTTTTCATTTTCCGGGTCATACAGACCTTGTTTATGCGGAATTCCATTATTCAGATCGGACATAATAATCACCTAATACCCGTTCGGGCTTTCGCTTCATTGTCTGGCAAAATAAATAGCAATGATATTGCAGAATGCTGTCCGTTCAATTCAATTGATAAAGACAATTGTTTCATTCTGACTCTGTAAGGAATCAGTATCAGCTGGTTTGATGAAACAAGTTCTACTATGCCAGGCTTTGAAGCTATTAAAAATTCGACAAATTCATAGATGAAAAGAACAACATTGTCTCAAGTTGACTGCTTGAATCGAACAGTCAATTGATCAATTTTTTAGTTATACGGTTCTAATCTGATGATTCGAATACTGAGCCGGGGGATTATAAGAAATCAACTGCAATAAAGCAAGTCAGCGAAACAATTGCGGGTAGCAGGTTTCGACGAACAATTGACTGATTGTTTTGCATCTGAACAGGAGTTATTTTGAAAGCAATCACTTATAACCTGTTCAAACCGTAATTATAGACTTTGAGCAGTGCCAGGACATACTGTATTAAGAAGCTGTCTGCCTAATAACACGTATTAAACCAGCCGTTGACAAGCGTGCTTAAAACTCAGGTTGCGCAGCGATAAACACCTGAATCGCGATTAGAATCTAAAGATGGTATGTGTCAGGAATCAACTCACTCTGACTGTGATACCAATACAACCTAGAAAACAGTCATCTATCGGTATGTTGCAGCATCCGCAGACCGGGCATACTCATGCTCAATGACTTTTGGGTAGTTTCCAACCGGGCTATAGTGATAAAACGCAAAAGGTCGTTTGAATGTTGCATTGGCAGGACCGATAATTAATGTATCAGCTGCTTTGTTGATCGCATCGTGAGGTGGGGCAATACTGGCAAATGCACTCAGGGGCAAGGATCCGAGAAATACGGCAGAACCCGCTATGCTGCCGATGAAGCCAAGCGGTCTCAGAAAAAAGGTTTCCGCGACAACGTCACTGATATCGTATTCCTTAGGGTAGATTGTCCGTTGATTCAGGGAATACCTCTGAGCAAGACAGATTTGTATACTGAAAAACAACACGAGACTTACAACCAGCTTCATTCTCTTAGCCTTTAAGAAACAGGTAAACAGAGTTAACAAGCGAAATAACTTAACCGGTCATTAAAGGAGCGGCAAAAAGATCGGAATTGATTTTAGTCTCTTCGATAACGCCTGCAACGATTTTAGCTTCATCATCTGCGACTACATTTTTCCAGTAGTCAGCAGCTTTCTGGAGGACTGTGTTGTACTCGTCCACCGATACCGGTGGTCGATATAGAACAACAGGAGTGTCGCTCACCAAATAACACAGCTCTTCGAACTCGGACTGTGTTAATCTTATTTTGTTCCCCAAGCGAAGCATTATTACAAGCTCCTTTTTTATCTGTCAGGTGGCGGAGAGAGAGGGATTCGAACCCTCGATGGGCTATCAACCCATACTCCCTTAGCAGGGGAGCGCCTTCAGCCACTCGGCCATCTCTCCGGATTACTGCTTAATCCCAGTTGTTAATTTTCCCGGGATGAACTCAAACCATCCTCATCAGTATGACTACCTGATTTGTTTTCACTGGATGGCTGGGTTTCTGTTTGCTTAATTTTACTGCTTTCTGGATTAAGCACTGAACTTTCTTTTCCGGAATCAGCCTCATGTATACGATTGTAAATTTCTTCCCGATGGACAGCAACCTCTGGGGGGGCTTTTACACCAATCCGCACTTGATTGCCCTTAACGCTTAATACGGTAATGGTGACATTGTCACCAACCATCAAGGTCTCACCTATCCGACGTGTCAAAATAAGCAATTTTACCTCCTTGTCAGTCGTCAGCCTGCCTTCCTTACCATCTCATGGCGCAGGCGCGCGTCTCGCAGACTTTTAATTATAACAGTATTAATTCTGATTGCGCCAAAAAGTTTCGCAAATTAACCTGTCATGTAAAATTGATCTAAAAAACTTGATTTATTTGAATAAACTTGATTTCAGCTAATTTGCTTTTCGAGACTGGCGCACCCGTTGTTGTCGGGCCAATCGGGGATCATTGACCAGCGGCCTGTAAATCTCAACCCTGTCACCCTGCTCCAATACAGTATCGAGACTGGCAACCTGCCCGAAAATACCCACTTTATTAATACTCAAGTCAATTTCCGGAAACAATCCCAGTATCCCGGAATGTTCAATCACATCTTCAATTGTTGCCTGCTGAGAGACTTTAAGCGTCTGTAACTCTTGTCTGTGCGGTGTAGCATACGCAACTTCGACGTCAATCAAGTCAGCTTCCATACAATGCCACAGCTCGCTGATGAAATGCTTCGACCATGGTTTCGCAAATTTGCTGAAATAATCGACCAAATGCAATTGTTGCAATACCACCCGCCATCTCGAATTCCAGTTTCAGAACAATCTTGCTGGCCTGCTCGTTCAATTCGATAAACTGCCAGACTCCCTGCAAGGATTTAAACGGTCCTTTCAATAACGACATGTGAATTTCACTTGGCTCATGATTGGCATTGCGGGTTGAAAATTGCTGCTGGAACCCACCACGGGAAATTGTTAGCTCAGCGTCAACCACATCGTCATATTCCGATATAATGCGACTGGATTGACACCAGGGCAGAAACTCCTGGTAAGCATCGATATCGGCAACCAGATTGAACATTTTGTTAGCCGGATAACGCACTAATGCGCTGCGCTCAATGGTTGTCATTCAGTTAAAACACACCGATTGCACTGAGCAAGACCAGAAAAATTCCGGCCGGAACCAGATATTTAACGAGATTAATCCAGATTTTGAAGACAAGACTGTTCATTCGTGCCTGCTCCAGCAACAGAGATTGACTAACAACCCAACCGGTGAACACAGCAATCAACACTCCACCCAAGGGAAGAAAAATGTTAGATGTCAGATAATCGATCAATTCAAACAGATTCATACCAAAAATCTGTACTGACGCCCACTCGTTGAATGAAAACACAGTCAATAGCCCGGTTAACCAGACTGCAACACCGCTGTATAAGGCAGCATCTGCACGGGATAACTGACGACTTTCCATCAACCAGGAAACAGCCGGCTCAATCAAGGCGATTGATGACGAAAGCGCGGCGAACACCAGTAACAAGAAGAACAAAAACCCGAAAATCGACCCTAATGGCATGTGTGAAAATGCAATTGGCAAGGTTTGGAAAATCAGTCCTGCGCCTGATCCCGGTTCCAGCTGATTGGCAAAAACAATCGGGAATATAGCCAATCCGGCAAGCAATGCCACAGCAGTATCCGCTGCAGCAATTATAAAACTGGACTCGGCGATATTGACATCTTCCGGCAAATACGCTCCGTACATAATCAACATCCCCATGCCCAGGCCAATTGAAAAAAATGCCTGGCCAAGCGCAACCAGCACACTATCCCCGCTTAATTTGTCAAAGTCCATGGAAAACAGAAAATTCATCGCCTGACTGGCATCACCGACCAACAGGCTGTAAATAACCAGTAGAATCAGCAACCCGAACAATGCCGGCATCATAAAACGCACAGCGCGTTCCAACCCATCCTGAACACCTTGCGCAACAAGCCACATCGTCCCTCCGGTAAACACAGTATGCCAAAACAGCAGCTGCACCGGATCGCTGATTAACTGGTCATAAACGTTACTGATTTCAGAGGCATTTAATCCCCAAAATCCGCCAGTCACCATTTTTATCGAATAGACCAAAGTCCAGCCGGCAACCACACTATAGTAGGATAAAATCAGAAAACCGGCCAGCACACCCATCATGCCGACCATCCACCACCACTGGGGTGCCATGGATTCACGAGCCAGATCCAGCAGCGTGTTAACCGGACTTTTACCGCCTCGTCGACCCAGGCTTAACTCAGCAATCATCAACGGAATACCGATCAGCAACACACAGATCAAATACACCAGGACAAACGCCCCACCCCCGTTTTCACCGGTAATGTAAGGAAATTTCCAGATATTCCCCAACCCCACTGCAGCACCAGTCGCAGCCAGAATAAATCCGAAACGTGAAGACCACTTGCCACCGGTTCCTGAATTTCCACCT
Source organism: Gammaproteobacteria bacterium (assembly GCA_022600935.1). Taxonomy (GTDB): domain Bacteria; phylum Pseudomonadota; class Gammaproteobacteria; order Methylococcales; family DRLZ01; genus DRLZ01. The sequence continues at coordinate 1,247 of JAHZJL010000028.1, read as the reverse complement.
ATCATCGCCTTATCCTTATCTTTAAGATATTTATCGGGCCAACATTACCCATTTTCCAAATCTGCACTGTCAAACAACACAATTCAACCTAAAAAGCCTGTAACATTAAAGCTCTTCACACTAATCAAGCTCCGCCCTAAAACCAAACTGCCAACAATCAAACTAAACAGCAATCGTTACAGGAAAAACAGGTAAAATAACAAAGTTTAAGGTCCGAGTCAGTTAAATCAGGCTTCAATCAAGCAAATCATCCTAATGGCATCCAAAAAAAAACCCAAAACACCCAGTAACACCATCGCCTTGAATCGTCATGTCAAACATGACTATACCATTGAAAAACGGTATGAAGCGGGACTTTGCCTGGAGGGATGGGAAGTCAAATCGCTGCGTGCCGGTAAACTTCAACTAAAAGAGAGCTACATTTTAGTAACAAACGGCGAAGCCTGGTTATTCGGCGCCCATATTTCACCATTAAAAACCGCATCGACTCATATTAAGCCCGACCAGACTCGTAGTCGCAAACTATTGCTGCATAAAGAAGAATTAAACAGCTTGATAGGCGCAGTAGAACGCAAGGGCTATACCCTGGTACCAATCTCCATGTACTGGAAAAACAGCCGTGCAAAACTGGAAATCGGCCTGGCCAAAGGCAAAAAACTGCACGACAAACGGGCCACAGAAAAAGACCGCGACTGGAAGCGCGAAAAACAGCGACTCTTAAAACACGGTTAGCAATTAACTGGCGCATCAGCAAAACTTGTACTGAACCAAATTCCAGTTATACTATCTAATCTTTACACACGGGGGCGACCTGGCTTCGACATGGATCGCGAAACCCGAGGTGCATGCCGAGGAACAGCATACCTCGTAAATCCAACTGTAAACCAATTTAGTTGCCAACGACGACAACTACGCACTCGCTGCTTAATACCCAGTAGGGCGCCATCTGACCGGAGCCGTGCTTGTGCGTCCGTTATCAGGTGTCACTTCTCACAAGATCGCAACGACGCGCGTCCGACGCCGACTTGCTAAAAACTTATCGGAATCGCTGAAAGCAGGCCCTGCCGGTCGGGTTGCATTCAGTTAAATAATAGATACGGATAAGCATGTAGAGCCAAAGGCAGAGGATTTGTGGACGCGGGTTCAATTCCCGCCGCCTCCACCAATAACGGGTTCATTAAAAACCCAAAACAACCCGATAAACCAAATATTACAATGGCTTATCGGGTTTTTTATTGCCTATAGCT
>JAHZJL010000265.1 GCA_022600935.1 Gammaproteobacteria bacterium | reverse complement strand
TGTTGTAGACTTCAAGCCCTTAGCTCTTTAACGAGAATCAGCTTGCTGATTGGCAATAAAACTCACCGACCGAACATACAACACACCAATTGATATCACAGAAAAGATGTCAATTCCGCCCCCAATTTCTGTTTATCCGTGGTTATCCACAGACTACACGCTTTGCCTATGCGCTCGTTGGGCGGCGCTCCGGCAGTCGTGCATTCTGTGGATAACCACTCCGGTGATGGTCTTAATCAAACACGAACATAGCAAGTGGGGCACCGTGCCCCACTTGTCAACCAAAACCCTCCACAAGCAAAACAGGGTTTTGAATTGTCACCCAACCCTGCCTTTAAGCACACTGTGTCACCAGATCAATCAATCGAGAATCAACGATGAGACGATATGTGCTGTATTGCTGTACGTTGCTAATTTTCACCAGCTGCGCCCAACATAATCGCATTGACTTACAGCAAAAAGATCATCAGATGTCAGATGGTCAAAGTATCAAAGACACGGACCTCTTAGAAACGAATGAAAGCAACATCAAGGTGACTGATGTTGTTGCATTTGACCCGATGACGCCGGTTGGCCGTTATTCCCTGGTCAGTGCAACACCGACTGAGCAGCAATCTGAGATACTGTCGGTCATCGTCACTGTTACCATGCCAGAACCTATTCAAACGATTGGAGATGCCATCCGACATGTTTTAAAACCCAGCGGATATCGACTGGCGCGATTTAATGCCCAAGGCCCCGAAGTCATACAGTTATTAGATCGCCCGTTACCACAGATACACAGAAAACTGGGTCCCATGCCGCTGCAGGATATCTTGTTGACGTTAGTATCGCCAGCATTTCGATTACATACAGACCCGGTACATCGATTGATTGCGTATGACTTAAAAAACGATTATATGGAGGAGTTCGCCCCATGAGCGTGATTAATAGTAAGCGTAATTTGAACATGGGTGTGGTGTTGTTTGTCGCCGTGTGTGCAGGAGTTTTGATCTATATGTTATGGCCTCCAGCAGGACAATCGATTCAGTCATCAGGATTATCGAACTCCATAGCGGCGACACAAACAAAAACGAAACAGACTATTGCGACTCAATTAACTGATCTTTATACACAAGTTGAGTCAATGCACACGGCATTGAAGCATCAGAGTGAGCAAATAACCCAACAAGCGGCACACTTAAAACAGTACCAGACTGCGCTTATCAAGCGATTGACAGTTCAGGATGAACACATTGGTCAACTGGGAACTGTGATCGCAAAAATAAACACAGCGTTGCACGAAAAACGCAAACAAAGAAGGGATCAACCGCCTCAAAAGGTTCGCCAAACCAGACGGCAATCAAAACCCAGAGTGACTTTAGCGAGCGTTGATCTCTGGGGTAACAATCCGGTTGCTGTGCTACAGGATCAAACCAGTCTGCTGTCGCTCAGGACTGGTCAACAGTACCAGGACTGGGAGATTACAAACATTGATGCAGACCAACAAACCGCCACATTGGTCAAACCCAATCAAAAACCAATAATCTTGAGAGTCCATCAATGAAGTCGCTTGCGATGGGATTATTATTGATGTGGAGCTTGGTGGTGCAGGCCGCACAACAGGCAGAAATTCAAAAAGTGGGGCAGCCTGCCCCACTTGACAAAAAGACAACAATAGATTTGCCTGAACTGGTCATTGATATCAATTATCAGGCTGGAAAACGCTGTCTGGTTCAACCATCAGACCGTGTGATCGAACGCAATTTGACCTTGCCGTACCGTCAACAGACGCTATATGGATCAAACGCATGCCAGCTCACCGATTAACACTTGGGTTGAGCCTGGTGGCCTGGCTTGCAATAAACACACAGGCTGCCGAAATCACCCACAGTCAACACCGCGACAGCGGTCAGCAGACCACTACAGTCGATTCATCCGAGCAGCGTCGGTTGCAATGGGATTTGTCAGAGCATGAGTGGCAACGCTATCAAACACTGATGCAAGGCATTCGAGGCAGTATCAGTCCATCCACCATTTCTCCACTGGAAGTGTTGGGTACGCATGCTCGGAATGACAAAGAGCGCAGGCATTATGCAAAACGCTGGGCCAAGCTGATGCACGATGATGTGGACCGCATTCTCAAATTCCAGGCCGCTTATCAAACCGCATGGACTGATCTGTACGGTGTTCAGCCTCTGGTTGATATCAGTCAGCTCAAACGCAAGCCCAAACCATCACTCTCAATCCATAACGGTGACCGGATTACCGTCTTTATCAAACCTAAAGACTGTACAACCTGCCAGCTTGTTGTCCACAAAGCAGCCGAACAGATTTTAAAAGCCGGGGCGACGCTGGATGTCTATTTTGTCACCACCCAACCCGGTAAAGACGATCAGCTGATTACGCATTGGGCACAAACCGCCGGTATCAAACCTGCCGATGTGAAAGCCCGGCGCATCACCTTAAATCATGAATCGGGTGAGCTGATGCAGATGACAGGTCAAGTGGTGACCCGATTCCCGTTGATTTTTAAAATCAAGCCGAATTCTATCGAGCCGATCCCTGTGAGTCGATTCCAGTGAATCAGTGTTTATACTCACAGAGTGTGTTGAGTGATGCCGTTATGAAACACCAACTTCCGAAACGGATTATCCAGGCGATGACACATACCTTACAGGATAAAGACTATGTCATGATTTCCTATGAGTGGGGGTTTATTCTGAAACGACATGTCCAGCAGTGCATTATTCTGGATTATTGCTTTGATGAG
>JAHZJL010000264.1 GCA_022600935.1 Gammaproteobacteria bacterium | reverse complement strand
TTCTCCCTACTTAATGACTTAAAATCGTTTAAAACATGTAACATAATGTCACGCAAAGCAATGACAAAATGCCGGTTTCATGAATGTCAATTGATACCCGGGTACCAGTTTAAACTAGATTCATGCGATAAAAAACAAAGACTCTGTTTATAGTTTGTTAAATATTATCAAATAGATGCAATATGTTAACCGCTGTCATTGATGAAGCAGTTTGCAGTGGTTGATATTTTATCACGATTCAAAATAGTAACTGACCCTGCTTGAACTCAATAATGTTTAACAGCACAATAGGGTCATGTTGGTTTGGGTTACTTATCCTGTGGTCATGAGTCCCGGATTGTGACAGCAATTTCACGTTAAGCGCTGTTGCGAGGTGTATCCTGTATACCAGTCCAGGCAATCAGGAAAGCAAACATGCAAATCATGGATGCACCTGTAAACAGATATTGCGACCCATAGCGTTCCCAGAACCATCCGCTGTAAAAACTACCCAGCATACCACCAAGTCCAAACGAGGTACTGGCATAGACTGCTTGACCAATACCTTGCAGGTTATTGCCGAAATGTCGATGCACCATATGCACGGCAGCAACGTGAGTTGAGCCGAAACTTGCAGCGTGCAGCACTTGTGCAAAGTATAGTACGTATGACAGATTTGCATACTCTGAAATCAGTGCCCAGCGCAGACTACTGAGTGCGATGCTGATCAGAATTGTGGTGCGTAACGACACCCAGCCCAGTAGACGCGGAAACAGCATGAATATGATCACTTCGGCAATCACACCAATAGTCCATAATACCCCGGTTTCAGTCCCTGAATACCCGGATTGTTCCAGTAACAGCGAATAAAATGTGTAATAAGGCCCATGTGACAGCTGAATCAGAAAACACACACAGAACAGGGCGATAATGGAAGGTTGGCAGAGCACTCGTCGTAGACGTGATTTATTGAATGGAGCAGACTTCAACTGAGGTTCCCGCAATACCATACTGATGAGCCAGAGTCCGAGCAGAAAGCAGAACGCAATGTCAGGCAATATCTCTGGCGGATACCAGTCCAGAGCAATTCCGGTTGCTGTGACAGTGATAATGAAACCCAGCGATCCCCATAATCGGATCAGGCTGTATCGGTGCGGGTCTTTGTGCAGATAGGCCAGCGTAACGGATTCGAACAGAGGAAGCGCTGCATTCCAGAAAAAGCTGAATGAGAGAGTCGCGGCTACCATCGGCCAGAAAGAGTTGACATGATAAATGGTTGCGAACAGCAGGATCGCAAGCAATGATGTCAAGCGCACAACAGCGATTCGTTTGCCCGTGAAATCTGCAAACCACCCCCACAGAATGGGGGCTATAATTTTGGTTGCTGGTAACATGGCCACTAATTGACCAATTTCGACAAAGTTATATCCCTGACTTTTCAGATAAATTGGCCAGTATGGAAGAAAGATTCCGAGTGAGGCAAAATAAACAAAGTAAAATTTGGACAACCTGATGTTGGGAACACTGGATGTAGCAGACATATTTGAGAATGGTCCGGGATGGTTTGTGAAATCCGCGGAATTTATCCAGGCTGGCTAGAGAGCAATCGCATCAGATTCAGTTGAGTAGTGAAAAAAGTGTTGATGAGGACTGGTATTACACAGAAGCAGGGATTGGTTTGAGCCCTGAGTCCACATCACCATTTTGTGCGCGGTGACGCAGATAATGATCCATTAACACAATCGCCATCATGGCTTCTGCAATTGGTGTGGCGCGAATACCGACACAAGGGTCGTGACGTCCATGTGTGACGATGCTGACCGGATTGCCTTCGACATCGATGGTTTCACCAGGGATGCGGATACTGGAGGTTGGTTTGAGGGCGATATTGGCAACAATATCCTGTCCGCTGGAGATACCTCCCAGAATTCCTCCAGCATGATTGCTGGTAAAGCCTTGAGGTGTTAACTCATCCCTGAATTCAGTGCCTTTGCTGGCAACACAATCAAATCCATCACCAATTTCAACGCCTTTGACGGCATTGATGCTCATCAACGCGTGGGCCAGGTCCGCATCGAGCCGGTCGAAAATCGGTTCTCCCAGTCCGGGTGGAATACTGGAAGCAACCACCGAAACCTGAGCGCCGATGGAATTTCCTTCTTTGCGCAAAGCGTCCATATATGACTCCAGTTCAGGGATTTTGTCAGGTTCCGCGCAAAAAAAAGGATTGGTACTGACTGCATCCCAATTTTGTAATGCCAGTGGGATGGGTCCAAGTTGGGACAGGTATCCTCTGATGACGACCCCGGCTTTTAAATGCAGATAGCGTTTGGCAATACCGCCTGCTGCAACCCGCATTGCTGTTTCACGCGCTGAGGATCGACCACCGCCACGGTAATCTCTGAATCCGTATTTTTGATGGTAGCTGTAATCGGCATGTCCAGGGCGGAACCGTTTTGCAATGTCACTGTAATCCTTGGAGCGCTGATCTGTGTTTTCTATAACCAATCCAATCGGAGTTCCAGTCGTTTTGCCTTCGAAAACCCCGGATAAAATCTTGACCTGATCAGCTTCACGGCGCTGGGTTGTATGTCTGGATGTGCCTGGTTTTCGTCTGTCTAGGTCAGTTTGCAAGTCTTCTTCGGACAATGTCAGGCCCGGAGGGCAACCGTCTACGATACAGCCAAGCGCCGGTCCGTGACTTTCTCCAAAACTTGTTACTGTAAATAATTTTCCGATTGTATTTCCTGACATAACAGCCCTGTTTGGTGTAAGCGATCAATGATTAAAAGGAGTGATTTGCGCCTGGTTAGCCAGAATCGTTTATTCAAGCCGGTAAGCGCAACAGATCCATTTCCTGTTCTATAAGGTGTGGTACGTGTGTTGGTCTGATTACTGGATTTTATCAATATCTGACTGTGTGTTGAATCGGTGTTGATAGTCAACTAATTGTTCACGGGTGAGCAGAAATACGCCATCGCCACCGAACTCAAAATCCAGCCATAAAAAAGGGATATCCGGGTAATTGTTTTGTAGCGTTTCAGCCGAGCGCCCGACTTCAACAACCAGTATACCTTGTTCAGTTAAATAATCTCCGGCCTGGTTGAGTATTCGGGTGACGATATCCAATCCTGATTCTCCACCCTGGAAACCAAATGCGGGTTCATGGCTGTATTCCTGCGGCAGGCTCTGCCATTCCCTGGTGCTGACATAAGGTGGATTGCTGATGATTAAATCGTATTGTTTATTGCCAAGCTCAGTAAACAAATCAGAATGGATGAGCTGGACCTGTTCTTCCAGTTCGTGTGTACTGACATTGATGCGCGCTACCTCCAGCGCATCTGCGGATAAATCAACTGCATCGATAGATGCTGCATCAAATTGATAAGCAGCAGCAATGGCGATGCAGCCTGAACCAGTACAGAGATCGAGTATCGATTCGACTTGCATGATATCCAGCCACGGCGAAAAAGCATTATGAATTAATTCAGCGATGGGAGAGCGGGGGATCAGAGTCCGTTCGTCCACATAAAATGACAAATTGCAGAACACAGCTTGATTGGTGAGATAAGCCGCCGGTTTTCGTTCTGTGATCCGTCTGCTGATCAATTCGACAACAGATTGGCGTTCAGATTCAGTGATGGCGCAGTGTAAATAACTGTCCGGAAGCGAATAATCCAGATGCAATGCATGCAAAACAAGGCTGGCTGCTTCATCCAGTGCATTACTGGTGCCGTGTCCAAAAAACACCTGTTCGTTGTTGAATTGACTGGCTGACCAGCGAATATAATCCTGAATTGTTTTGAATTCTGATGTCTCTTTCAAAAAACGTTGAATTATTTGACTGTTTTTGTGATTGAGTTGAGTCAACGATCTGTTATTCCCAAATGAGTCGTCTAAACTTAAAAAGTTAGTATAGATAGTGGATTGCAGGATTTCTAATTAAAAAAATATGTCAATGTTAGATCAAGAGCTCTACACCAGGGTTGATGTGCATAATACAGGAGAGGACAGTTTACTGTTTTTGTCCTGTTTCAATGCAATTCATAAACAACAATACAAGCTTCCCCAATTCGGCCCGATAACCGACAGAGTTGGTGAAATCTTTCAACCTGAGTTGGTGGCTGAGCGCACCTTACATGAAAATGCCAAATTGATACAGCTCGATCCTGCCTTGACGGTGAATTTCCTGCGCATGGCTAATCTAAAATACAATTGTACCAGTATACCGGAAGCAATCGCCCGGATGGGAGAAGGGTCTGCTTATGTTTATATCCATTCTGTCAATCAATCGGCTGATAAAATCAATGTCAATAATAACCTGATCGTACAATTGAGCCTGGCATTGTGGGAACACAGTTATCTGACCGGTGCGTTTTGCGCAATACTGGCCAGTCATCTGCGAGGGTTTGATCCTGATAAAGCGATGTTGGCGGGGTTGTTGCACGATATTGGGTCTGTGCCCATTCTGACCACTGGTGCCGAATCCGAAGAATTGAAGGAAAATCCATTATTGCTGGATACTGCGATGCGTCAATTACGCAATCCGATCGGCTCTTTGTTGTGTCAGCGTTTCCAGCTTCCTGAATATATTGCCAATTCAATGATGAATTCTGAAAGTTTCGGATACATCAGTCAGGAAAGCATTGACTATACAGAACTGGTGATCGTCGCACATATTGCCATGAATCAGTTATCGGAAGCTGAAAATGTGTCACTTCCGGCCTACAAAAAAATCAGCGGTAATTTGATGAATTCCAAAACAATTCAAGGGCTTTTATCAGAAGCCAAGGAAGATTTGTGGGAGACTTACAGAATTCTGGAAGGCTGATGATGCGATAAAATGGTTGAGCATCAGAATATGAGCTTCAATACAGTCCCGCAGAATGCTGATTTAAAAGTCTTTTGGGCCTGGTTGATCCCGGTTCTGTGATGCCGGATCGTGTGGTTGATTGACTGTGATCAGTTTTGTCCGTCAATCCATGCGCCCATTCGGGCTCGTAAACGCAGAATAGCCTGGCTGTGAATCTGGCAAACCCGTGATTCACTGACACCAAGCTGGTTACCGATGACGCGCAAATTGTCCTCTTCTTCGTAATAAGACTGGATCACAATACGCTCACGTTCCGGTAACCCGGAGATCGCTTGTTCCAGTGCTTCCCTGAAACCGGTTTGGCTCAATCCTTCCAGAGGTTCTGAAGAACTGGTCGCAGTCGGCGTGCCGGGCTCATTCACCTGTAATAATTCATCGATGCTGGATAATCGGGTTTCATGGCTGTCACGCAGAATTTTGTGGTAATCATCCATGTTGATTCCAAGCGCTTCAGCAACTTCCGAATCACGCGCGTCACGTCCTGTTTTATGTTCAATCTCCTGGATTGCCTGGGATACCATACGTGCTTTTTTATGCACTGAACGCGGTGTCCAATCGAGTTTTCGGACTTCATCGAGCATGGCTCCGCGTATACGGATACCTGCATAGGTTTCAAAGCTTGCACCCTGATTTTCATCGAAGTTGTTCAAGGCTTCCAGTAAGCCAATCATGCCGACCTGCACCAGGTCATCGAGTTGAATAGACTGAGGCACTTTTTGCAGGGTATGCCTGGCAATCCGAGTGACCAGTTCTTCATATTCAAGAATAAATGACTTGTCGACTGTCATGCAGGGTTTTGATGATTGCTGTATTGAATTCATTTGGCGTTAGTATTTTTTTTATGATGTGTTTCAATACAATTGAAGCGAATTAATCGTTCAATAAAAAATTCCAGGCATCCACGCGGGGTATTGTGGTGCGTCCAGGACTCTATGGTTTGGATAATATTGAACAGTTGTTTTGACGATAAGGCATTCGGGTCAAATTTAACAACAGTTTTTTGCCTCTGGATGGCTTGCTTGAGTTTTATATCATAGGGAATCGATCCAAGGTGAGTCAAAGTAACGTTTGGCTGATGTGATAACACCTCACAAAGCCGTTTATACAACGTCATTCCATCTTCAAGTGAGGACACCATATTGCAGAGGATATGAAAATTGAAGACTTTATACTGTTCTGCAAGCAATTGAATAAATGCTTTGGCGTCAGCCAGTGAAGCAGGTTCGTCACAAACCACGACAACAATTTCCTGAGCTGCTCTGGCAAAATTGATCGTACTGGTCGAAATGCCAGCTGGCATATCGATAACCAGAAAATCAACCTGGTTATCAATCACTGATAATCCACGAATAATACCGGCTTGTTCATGAATGTTCAACTCAACCATGTTAGGTAAACCGGATGCAGCAGGGATGACCAGTAAGCCATCGTCATTGTTGATGACGATATCTGCAATAGTGCATTGACCTGATACAACGTGTGAGAGATTAAGTTCAGGTTTTAGGCCGAGCATGATATCGGCATTGGACAAGCCCGTATCAGCATCCAGTAACGCAGCCCTGTGTCCTTTGGAAACCAGAGCAGTACTTAGGTTTGTTGCAATACAGGATTTTCCTACACCACCTTTCCCACTTGCAATTGCAAGTATTCTGGCCGGTTTGTGCTGTTGAGTGTTGGATTTTTGATTGGACATAAATTGATAATCTGGACAGCGACTTACCATGTTTTAATCGTTGCGTAGTGATCAGTCGCGTGCAATGAAACAGTCGGGCAAAATAATGAGGTCATTGTCACTTGAACAGATATGTCATAACAGTAATCATTTGAGATTGTTTGATGTAAATGGATTAATACTATATTTCAGCAATAGTCCTTCTTGATTGTAATGCAATATAAATGCCGTTTTCCTGTTAAAAATATAATTATTGAATAATTTATAATTATTTGAATATTAAAGAGTATTTAGAACCAATACAGAAGGTGAGCAATTATTTTGACTCGAAAGTGAATTACAGCGTCAAATAACGCACTTGCACGCAGTCAATTAAATGTCTTTTTTCGGGTTAATGTTTTCCGAATACCGTATCAATGACAGGACACAGCGTTATTTTCCGCAACGCGTTGACGGGTTGTCATTAATATAGTGGAACGCTATTATTTTTTTTTAACGATGTATGACTCAAAAAAAGATCGGCATGATCGGTGAGTGAGATACTGCGTGATCAAGGAAAATAATCAGCAATTCCGTTGTTGAGGGGATTTTTTATCACTATGCAACATTAAACTGGTTGATATGGCGGATATTCGAATGCTTGTTATGCTGTTTAATTAACAACTCTGTAAAGTCACTTGCAGATACAGGCGGACTAAATAAATAACCCTGGTAGATATCACATCCTTCAGCATGGATGAAAGCCAGCTCTTCAGGATTTTCGACACCTTCAGCAATGACTTGCATGTTCAATTGATGACCAAGAGTGATTGTTGATTTGACAATCGCCCGGTTTTTGGGTGTCTTGATCAGGTTTCTGACAAAAGACTGGTCGATTTTCAGACGATGCACCGGAAAATCCTTAAGATAACTCAATGAGGAATATCCAGTACCGTAGTCATCAACACTGATGTTAACACCTAACATGCTTAACTGATTTAAGGTATTCAGCGTACGGCTGATATCCACCATCGCCGCTGTTTCAGTGATTTCCAGATCAAGGTACCTGACATCAAGCTGGTTGTTGTCCAACACATCCTTGACTTGCCGGACCAGGTTAGGTTGGGTAAATTGTCTTGCCGTCAGGTTAACAGACATGCAGATTGCAGGTAGCCCCTGGGTTTGCCAGGATCTGTTTTGACTGCAAGCCGTTTGCAGAACCCAATCGCCAATATCGATAATTAAACCGTTTTGTTCTGCAATCGGAATAAATTCAGCCGGTGATACTCTGCCTTTTTCAGGATGGTTCCATCGAATTAATGCTTCAGCACCAACAATCAAACCGGTTTTGACATGTACTTGAGGCTGATAATAGAGTTCAAATTCATTATATTTGATAGCCTGGTGTAGCGCAGATTCAATGGCAAGACGACCGGTATTCACCGCATTTTTTTCAGCATTGAAATATTCATAACCACCGTTTTTCAGGGATTTTGCATAATACATGGCGGAATCAGCATTTTTTAACAGAGTCTCATGATTATCGCCATGATCAGGGTATACTGCGACACCGATGCTTGCTCCGATGTGAATGTTTTGGTCACTCAGCATGAAGGGATGTTTTAAAGAGTCGAGTACCCGTTTTATCAAGGTGTCGATTTGGTGATAATCCCTGAACTGGTCTGTCAGGATGACAAACTCATCACCTCCCAGTCGTCCCAGCAGGCAATTACCCGGCAAAATGCTGTTGATGCGTTCAGCAATCAATTTAAGCAGTAGATCTCCACTGCTATGCCCAAGTGAATCATTGACATGTTTAAAACGGTCCAGATCCAAAAACAGCACTCCAAAACGTTTTTTATTGATTCGTGCCGAATTAATTGCCTTGTTGAGTTTATTTTTTACTTTATGCCTGTTTGGCAGACTGGTCACATTGTCGTAATTGGCCTGATTGAACAGTTTTGTTTTCCAGCGAACATTGGATACTGCGACTCCGAAACGGTCGGCAAATTCACGGGAATAGGTGTAATCGTCATTTGTAGGGTTATTGTCTTTATCGTATGCGAAGACAATGATGGCCGAGGGTTTGGTTTGTGAAGACACTGGAACCAGCAGAAATTTATCAGCACCTTTGCTCAGCAAGGG
>JAHZJL010000263.1 GCA_022600935.1 Gammaproteobacteria bacterium | reverse complement strand
TTGGACAAACAATAATGCGAAGGTGTGCTCGCACCAATTTCACGACGCACCAGGAGGTGCCAGCAGTGTGCGTGGTCTTCCCGGCCATCCCAGACCCAAACAGTGGTTTGCAGATAATCAGCCGTCAGCGCGCCTTTTTCACCATCACGCAGTGTCAACCGTTGCCAGTGTTCCTCAGGTTGTCCAGCGGCCCAGCTATCGACACGGAGCGATTCGCTCTGAGCCTGAAGGTGCTTGGGCCGACGACCACGTCCTGTTGTCTTCGGAATCACAGGCTTGGGGTCATCCAGATAAATGTGTTGGTCACAATGCACATCGGCAACAAACCGACAGCCCTGGGCATCCACAGCGCGCAGGAAGGCCGGCTCTTTACCTTATCCCCCGTCGATGCTGACATAACCAAATTGGATGCCACGCTGTCGTGCCGTTGTCAACAGGCTCAACGCCAGTTCTGATTTGGTCCGGAACGTGCGCTCGGTGTCTGGAATGGCGGCTTTGTCACAGCGCTTGGCGTCTTGGCACCAGGTTTCCGGCAAATACAGTCGTGTATCGACCAACGTGGCCATCTCGTCACGGCACAAGGTGGCAAACACACCCACCTGGCAATTGTCCACTTTGCCAAGACGCCCATTCCATTGGCGGGCCACACCGGCCGAGGCATGGCCTTTCTTGGCAAAGCCGCTTTCATCCAGAATCAAGACAGAATCCGGTCCATCCAGTAAGGCATTGGCTTCCACAGCCAGCTGGCGTCCCAGGCCATCCCAATCCACGCGCGCTTCCGTCAGCAGATATTGCATGGCTTAATGGTCAATCGTATTCACTTCGCTCATGCGCAACATGTTGGCACGTTCGGATTGAAACAAACCGCGCAGATAGCCGTCAAAGGTGTCAGTGGTGTCAGTGGTGTCAGTGGTGTTGCGTGTTGAGGAGACGAAAAAAGGTGAAAATGTTGCCAAATGGCTGTCAAGGGCTTCTGGGAGGCCCTGAAGGGTCTGTTTCAGGATGGGGCTAGGATTTTCAGGTAATCAAGATAAATATCTCTATTAAACAAAGGGTTATTATACATTAAATCAGATGGCGATGATAGAGAGGCTAATATGACAAAGTAGAATTAAACCATGGCTAAAAGAGTGTTGGCGTCTTCCCACCAAAGCCAATGCCGATTTTGTCTGTGCCATGGAGGATGTATTGGACGTCTATCAACGCACGTTTAACGACGATGAAGTTCTGGTGTGCATGGATGAAACCAGTCAACAACAGACCCGGGAAATACGGACTCCGTTACCAACGCGTCCAGGAGAGACTGAAAAATATGATTTTGAATACGAACGAAATGGCGTCAGTAATCTGTTTATGCTCTTTGCACCGCTGGAAGGATGGCGACATGTCAAAGTCACCAATCGTCATACCCGGGTGGATTGGGCGCAGCTGATTGCAGACTTGGTGGATGTCCACTCTCCCGATAAAAAAATCGTATTAGTGATGGATAATTTAAACACGCACAAACTGAGTTCACTCTATGCCGCATTTGAACCGGAAAAAGCACGACGAATCGCCGAAAGACTGGAAATCCATTTCACCCCTAAACATGGCAGTTGGCTAGATATGGCAGAAATCGAGATTGGGGTACTGACTCGACAATGTCTCAGGCGACGGATTCCTGATCAGGACACACTGATAAAGGAAATCGCTGCATGGGAAGAAACTCGTAACCAAACAGCCATTGCTGTTGACTGGCGCTTCACCACTGAAGATGCTCGGATAAAATTGATGGACTACTAGTACACAAAGGAAAACAGCTGGAAAATGTAAGTTAAAATAACATTTTAACTTACTGTATATATTGACAAATATGGCACGCCCGGAGAGATTCGAACTCCCGACCAACTGGTTCGAAGCCAGTTACTCTATCCAGCTGAGCTACGGGCGCTTTGTGATTGAATTGAAGGGATTATAATAACACAGTTGCATGTTAAACAAATGCACCCTGGGCAGGTATTTTTAACGGCTTAGACTATTTTCAGGCTCTCAAACTTGCTGTGTATTTTTGAATTTAGCGATTGATGGCACGATGGCCGATATCGCGTCGGCAATAGGCGTTATTCCATTGGATAGTCTCTACTTGCCGATATGCGCGATCACGGGATTGACTGATGTTATCTCCCAATGCTGTGGCGCATAACACACGGCCTCCGGCTGTGACGATGTTACCGCCTTGAATTTGTGTACCCGCATGAAACACTTTGCAACCGTCCTCGCTTGGTTCAGGTAACCCCGTTATTTCATCGCCCTGGTCATAACTGCCGGGGTAGCCGCCAGCCACCATGACTACACCAAGAGCTGTACGCTGGTCCCAGCTCAGCTCTGCTTGCTGGTGCAATCGTTGATCGACGGCTGCATCAAGTATTTCCAGCAAATCGCTTTGCAGACGCATCATAATGGGCTGGGTTTCCGGGTCGCCCATGCGGCAGTTGTATTCCAACAGTTTCAATGTGCCATCTTCAGCGATCATCAGTCCGGCATAGAGAAATCCGGTATAAGGCGTACCTTGTTCACGCATTCCAGCCAGGGTTGGTTCAATAACTTCCGCAAGGATTCGAGCGTGTATTTGCGGGGAAATCACAGGTGCTGGAGAATACGCGCCCATGCCTCCTGTATTGGGGCCAACATCACCTTCGTCTCGGGTTTTGTGATCCTGGGATGTCGCCAGGGGGATTGCGGTGTCTCCATCTGCGATGACAAAAAAACTGGCTTCTTCACCTTGCAGGAATTCTTCGACGACAATTTTCTGGCCTGCTTCACCAAACGCTTTTCCCGATAACATGCCGGCCGCAGCATCGATAGCTTGCTGATGGGTTTCGGCAATCACCACGCCTTTACCGGCAGCCAGACCGCTGGCTTTGACAACAACCGGTAAGGCCTGTTGACGAATATAATTGCTTGCAGTATCGATTTCGCTAAAAACACGGTAATCGGCAGTGGGGATATGATAACGAGCAAAGAAATCCTTGCTGAAGGCTTTAGAACCTTCCAGTTGCGCACAAGCCTGCGAGGGGCCAAAGCAACGTAAACCGTTTTCCTGAAAGCAATCAACAACGCCTTGCACCAAAGGCGCTTCCGGGCCAACCACGGTCAATTCTATAGCATTGGATTTGGCAAATTCGACTAAACTGTCGAGGTCATTGACTGCAATGTTAATATTGTACAGATTCGGTTCCAGCTCGGTCCCGGCATTACCGGGCGCGACAAAAACCTTGTCCGCACGCGGGGACTGGGCAAGCTTCCAGGCCAGCGCATGTTCACGGCCGCCATTGCCGATGACTAAAACATTCATGACGCTTAATGCCTGAAATGGCGAACTGAGGTAAAGACCATGGAAATACCATGTTCGTTTGCCGCCGCGATCACTTCCTCATCGCGGATTGACCCGCCAGGTTGAATGATAGCACTGACACCAGCTTCTGCAGCCTGATCAACAGTATCCCGGAAAGGAAAAAACGCATCGGAAGCCATCACCGTGCCTTTGATTTTCAGGCCTTCATCAGCAGCCTTGAGTGCAGCGACTTTTGACGAATACACGCGGCTCATCTGCCCGGCGCCGACACCAATAGTCTGTCTGTTTTTACAAAACACAATGGCATTGGATTTAACGAATTTGACCACTTTCCAGGCAAACAACAAGTCCTGCCATTGTGCATCATCCGGTTGCAATTCGGTAACAACACGGCAGTCATTCATGCTTACAACGGCCTGATCCAGATCCTGTACCAGCAACCCACCACGAACTTTTTTATAATCCCAGACATAGCTGTCCTGCGTACTCCATTCGCCACTCTCCAAAACTCTGATATTTGGTTTCGCAGCCAGCTTTGTCCGTGCAGCATCTGAAATCGAAGGGGCTATGATCACCTCGACAAAACGTCCTTCGATAGCGGTTTGCGCGGTGTGCTCATCCAGAATCTGATTGACTGCGATAATCCCGCCAAATGCAGAAGTGGGATCGGTTTCATGAGCGAGTTGATAAGCTGTCAGCAAATCATCTGCCTGTGCGACACCACACGGGTTTGCATGTTTGACGATCACACAAGCCGGAGTCTCCGTGGTGAAGGATTTGACGCACTCAAGTGCGGTATCGGCATCGGCAATATTGTTAAATGACAATTCCTTGCCTTGCAGTTGAACAGCACTGGCAATTGTACCTTGCGGGGCTCTGGGTTCGACATAGAATGCCGCTTTCTGATGCGGGTTTTCACCATAACGCATGGTCATTTTACGGTCGACACCCAGTGTCAGTTGCTCAGGAAAATGATCAGCCTGTTGACGCCGCAGATAATCGCCGACACTGGCATCGTAGCGGGCCGTGTGTTCGAAACCTTTGACAGCCAAGCGAAACCGGGTGTCCTGAGTGATGGATCCCAGATCGCTGATTTCCTGCAACACATCATGATAATCTGCCGGATCGGTAATCGCGGCAACACGCTGGTGATTCTTGCACGCTGCCCGCAACATGGTCGGACCACCGATATCGATATTCTCAATCGCCTGTTCCAACGTGCAACCTGCATTGGCAACTGTCGCATCAAATGGGTACAGATTGACAACGACCAGATCAATCGCATCGATTCCATGTGCGGCCATCACATCATCGTCAATAGATGCTCGTCCTAAAATACCGCCATGAATTTTGGGATGCAATGTTTTGACCCGGCCATCCATGATTTCCGGAAAACCCGTATAGTCAGACACTTCTGTAACAGATACGCCTTGTTCAGCCAGTAATCTGGCAGTGCCGCCTGTTGATAAAATTGTAATGTGTTGACTTGCCAATGCTTTGGCAAACTCAACAATACCGGTTTTTTCCGAAACACTGATCAGTGCAGTTTTGATTTTAGCCATGAAATAAAGCTCAGTTAATGGTGCTGATGGTGAATAACGCTGATTTCAAAAAAGGGGGAGGTGGCTACTTAATGTCGTAAGTTTCCATTTTTTTTCTCAGTGTAGTGCGGCTGATGCCCAATATACGGGCGGCTTCACTTTGATTGGAGTTTGATCGTTGTAATACGGCTTGCAGCAATCCTTTCTCAACTTCATCAATAACCATGCTGTACAGATTTGTGACTTCCTCACCATCCAGATCTTCAAAATAAACTTCAATTGCATCATTAACCTGTTTGAATAATGGAGTATGATTGACCCGCACTGTTTTACACCTGAGTTAACATCAATAACGATGTTTTGAAAATTTATTATTAGACGAGGTTTATTTTTAGTCTTTTCAGGTATTGATAAACACCTGATAGCTTACTTGTTATTTAGCATGACTGATTAAAAACGGCGCACCTTTATGCGCTTGAACTGCAGCAACTGAGAAGTATTTCAAATGAATATACACATCATTAAAGCAGTATAAATAGATGCCGAACTGACATGCCCCGATACAGCTGTTATCAATGTCATTCCTCAAGCAACTGATCGTGCAAGTTCTCCAGTAACAGTAACTGTTGTTCCGGACTGTCCACCCTGTATATCTGTTTATCCGAATTATCAGCTTGATCGACAAATTGTTGCAAATACCAACGTATATGTTTACGGGCAATCCGCACACCCATTACATCGCCATAAAAGCTATGTAATTCAGAAACATGGGTTAGCATAACATTCAGAATTTCAGTATTGGAAGGTCGCTGTGAAATCTGGTCGTTTTCCAGATAACGTCGAATCTCGCTAAAAATCCATGGCCTCCCGCATGCAGAACGCCCGATCATAATAGCATCTGCTCCAGTGATTTGAAGCACTCTTTTAGCTCTTTCTGCACTATTGATATCACCGTTTGCTATAACCGGGATAGAGACGCTTTGCTTAACATTTTGAATCGTCTGATATTCCGCCTCACCTGAGAATGCACAAGCTCGTGTTCGCCCATGAATTGAAAGCGCCTGGACCCCTGCATTCTCTGCAATTCGGGAAATTTTCACTGCATTACGATTGGCCTTGTCCCAACCTGTCCTGATTTTTAATGTCACCGGCACATCAACAGCACCAACGACTGCGCTCAAAATTTGGCCCACCAGCTTCTCGTCTTTCAGCAACGCCGATCCAGCTGCTTTGTTACAGACTTTTTTTGCAGGACACCCCATATTGATATCAATGATCTGTGCACCCAGTCCGACATGATAGCGTGCCGCATCTGCCAGAGTGTGTGGTTCGGTTCCCACCAGCTGTACAGCCCGAATACCTTTTTCACCACGTGTATCCAGTCTAAGTTGACTTTTTCTGGATTTCCGTAATTGCGGATTGGCTGACACCATTTCAGAAAAAGCTAATCCCGCGCCATATTGACGACACAGAGTACGAAACGGTCGATCGGTAATGCCTGCCATCGGTGCCAGAATGACAGACGTGACAATACGATGCGGGCCGATTCTAAAACCTTTGTTTAATGAGCTGCATGGTTGATATTGATGCAATTCACTCATCAGTCCTGTCTCGCTGAAAAATCACACATCATGTTATAATTGCAGGTTTATATATGTCCCGAGAACTCAAACCAAGCTACTCTACCAAATTTCACAATGTCTGAACACCAGGACTTGAAACAAACCATCACTGTTGCGGCTATGTACAAATTCGTACAACTGCCCGACTACCAGGATCTCCGCGAACCATTGCTGAATTATTGCAGGGAGCAACACATCAGTGGCACTTTTTTGCTTGCCCAGGAAGGCTTGAATGGCACTATTGCCGGCGACTTCGATGCCATCCGGAATGTCATCGCATACCTGCAAACGGACCCTCGTCTGGTTAACCTGGAAGCCAAATATTCGACAGTGACTGAAATGCCGTTTCTGCGCATGAAAGTGAAACTGAAAAAAGAAATTGTGACCATGGGTATTCCAGAAACTGACCCAACCCAGCTCAACGGTAAACGAGTAGACCCCAAAGACTGGAATACATTGATCTCAGACCCTGAAGTAGTGCTGATTGATACCCGCAATACTTATGAATGTCAGATTGGTACATTTAAAAATGCTATTTCCCCGGAAACTGAAACATTTCGTGAATTTCCAGCGTACGTACACAACAACCTGGACCCCGGAAAACATAAAAAAGTCGCTATGTTCTGCACAGGCGGCATCCGTTGCGAAAAAGCCACAAATTATTTACTTAAACACGGCTTTGAAGATGTTTATCATTTAAACGGAGGTATTCTCAAGTATCTTGAAGACGTTTCAGAACAGGACAGTTTGTGGCAAGGTGAGTGCTTTGTTTTCGATGGACGAGTTTCTGTCGACCAAAACCTGCAGGAAGGTAATTATGAACAATGTTTCGCCTGCCGACGCCCGGTTTCCGAGCATGATATTCAATCCGAACACTATGTAGAAGGGGTTTCCTGCCCTCATTGCATCGATGATGACAACAAGCAGGATCGAACCCGGTTTATTGAGAGACAACACCAGATTTCACTGGCTAAACAAAGAAATCAACAGCATATCGGCACCAATCCGAGAATTCAATGTGCTGCAAACAAAAAAACTGGCAGCAACTAAATCGATCAATCAAGCGTAGTTTAATTAAATCATTTTCTGTCAAAAACTGTAGAAATATCAATTCTACATGCTATAATAGATGAGCTTAACGCAGCGCTATTGCGTTACTCAAAAATGCTGGTGTAGCTCAGTTGGTAGAGCAGCTGATTTGTAATCAGCCGGTCGGTGGTTCGAATCCTCTCACCAGCTCCAAATTTTCAAAGCCTTACAGTGTTCTGTAGGGCTTTTTTATTGCCTGTTGTCCAGTGGTTTCCCGCTACAAAACAACAAATCACAACAAAACCTCTGCCTTAATCACCTGTCCAGCATCAACACGATCAATTGAAATCAGTCCAACGGAAAAAAGACTATTTTTGTTGTTAATTGACAGTAAGCAATCCCTTTAGTATGAAACCTAAATGGTAAGATCATTATTTTTGACATCAATTTTCTGCATAGAATCACCCAATCGATATGCCCTTAACTATCGGAAAACTCGCAAAACAGTCTGGTGTAACCATTGAGACCATCCGCTATTATCAGCGTAAAGGGTTGTTGGTTGAGCCAGTAAAACCAGCAACTGGTTACCGGCATTATCCAGTGGATGCGATTGCAAGAATTCGGTTTATCAAACGCGCCCAACAATCCGGGTTTACTTTAAAGGAAATTGCAGAATTACTCGCGCTGGATGGCGAACATTGCGACGATGTAAGAAATATGGCAGAACAAAAATGCCAGCAGATTAACCAGCAAATAAAAGACTTAACCACTCTTCGTCATGTTCTCGACAATCTGGTTAGTGGCTGTCAGGACGATCCCTCCTCGACACATTGCTCCATTATCGACGCCTTTTCCGATCAGTCAGACTCAAAATCCTGATTAATTCAATAACGTTCGTTAATTCTCCTTGACTCTGTTCTATAGAACAGAGTTTACACTTCTCATCAAGCTCTAGTAATGCCTGCAATTTCTGAGGTTTAGCATGACTCTGCTGCTAATTGGATGCAGACCGGCATTCGCAATTTATCTTGATTGAGGAGATCCATCATGAAAAACGAACAAGACACCCCGGAAAAAAGCACACCCTGGCTGGGCATTGGTGCCATTTTAGCCGCGATTGGCGCATCGCTGTGCTG
>JAHZJL010000262.1 GCA_022600935.1 Gammaproteobacteria bacterium | reverse complement strand
ATCATTGCGGGCGATTGCCATTACTGGTGAAACAGGGCTTCACAGGAGAAATCATTACCACATCGGCAACTCGGGAACTGTCACGTATTATCATGTTGGACTCAGCCGGACTGAATGAACAGGAAGCTGAATGGAAAAATAGAAAATTACTGCGTGCCGGGCGCACTGAAGAATTGATAAAACCTCTATATAGCACGCAAGATGCATTACACACATTGGATTACTTTGGTCGAAGTGCGAGTTATGATCAACCAATCCAGGTTGCAGAAGGTATACGTGTGACATTTATCGATGCAGGTCATATCCTTGGGTCGGCCAGTATCGTTGCCGAGTTAGAAGAAAATGGGAAACAACTCAGCATATTATTTTCTGGCGATCTGGGCTGTAAAGATCACGCGATTATTCGCGATCCAACAAAACCACCGCAGGTAGATGTGGTGGTGATGGAAACCACCTATGGCGATCGTCAACACAAGCAATTAGTTCCTTCCATCGAAGAGTTGTTTGAGGCAGTCACTGACACCTTCAAGCGCGGTGGTAATGTCATTATTCCGACGTTTGCATTGGAACGTGCCCAGGAATTACTCTATTACCTGAGGCAAGGAAAAGACCATCAGCGCATGCCGCATGGAACACGGGTTTTTCTGGATTCACCCATGGCGATTTCGGCAACTGAAATATTCAATCGCCACCCTGAATGCTATGACCAAGAAGCACAGGACTATTTTCGTGGCAAGAACGACCCGTTTAATTTTCCAGGGCTGCATTTCACCCGTGACACCATGGAGTCAATGGCACTTAACCAGATTTCCAGCGGTGCGATTATTATGGCAGGCTCAGGTATGTGTACTGGAGGGCGGATTCGTCATCACCTGAAACGCAATTTGTGGCGCAAAGAGAGCAGTATTGTTTTTGTTGGCTACGCAGCCCCTCATACACTGGCTAGACGGATTGTTGATGGTGCCAAATCAGTCAAAATATTTGGTGAGGATTATGCTGTTCGCGCAAAAATTTATACCATTGGCGGTTTTTCAGCGCATGCGGGTCAAAATGAATTACTGGAATGGTATAACACCGTCGGCAACCATAGCAAAACCTTCCTTGTCCATGGTGAATTGAAGTCTATGGAGACATTTGCAGGGTTGTTGAAAAATAGCGAGGTGATTTTGCCGGAGATGGATGCAGTGTATACATTGTAGTCATTCACACTTGATTTCCAGGTGACTAAATTGTTGCGAAGGATTATTAAGTAGGCTGTCTGATAATAGAAAAGAAGAATTGAACTGCTTGTGTAAGAGGTATTGACCAGGAAACAGGATCTTCAGTTAATACCTCTTGATGATTATTATAATGAATTAACAGGAGAATGATCATGTTGCAATTTATCCCAGTCAATGAAAAAAACATTTTTGCAGTACGCGCCACTGGAACATTGACACATGCTGACTATCAGGCATTTTTACCTGAACTGGAAGATTTGATTAGCCAACATGGCAAAATTTCGTTGTTGATTGAATGTGAAAGTTTTTCGGGTTGGGACTTGGCTGCAATTAAAGATGATGTGCAGTTTAGCTTAAAGCACAAGCACGATTTTGAAAAAATTGCACTGGTTGGTAATAAAGCCTGGCATCAATGGATGGCATTGATGGCCAAACCGTTCGTGCAAGGAGAAATCAAATATTTTTCCAGCGACGAGTTGCAAACTGCCTGGGATTGGTTGCGTGACAACCAGCAGCAACCAGCGCCATCCGTTGATGCCAGTCCTCTCAAACCTTATCAACATATCATTGTCGCGGTCGACTTTTCCCCACATTCAGAGAAAGCAGCCTATCGAGCTATCCAACTCGCTGAACAATCTGGGGCGCACCTAACCATGCTCACCGTAGTTGATGATGTCGAATTTTATTTTGCTTACCTGGATCCACTCGATGCGAATGCCATAACGCGTCCTTATGACCCTGAGCTTACCGCCTCTCTGGCAAAATCGGCCCATAAAATTGCCCAAGACAATCTCAACAACTTGGTCGAGAAAACTCAGGCCAAAAACGCAGAAACAGAAATTAGTATTGGCAGTCCATCGACAAGCATTATTTCCTATGTAGAAGCAACAAATTGCGATTTGCTGGTGATGGGGACTCACGGACGTCGTGGTTTTTCCCGGTTATTGGGCTCGACTGCACACTCGGTGCAAAATCATGCGCGTTGTGAAGTGTTAATGGTGCCGTTAGACAATTAAATGCCAATTTGAGGGATAGGACTGTTGCATTAACATTGAAAATCAGCAGTAACTACTCAGCTTACCCTCTCATGTCCAATCGCTGTCTGAAAGTACTCATTTTTACTGATAAACTGCGCGCTTTCGCCTTGCTCTTGAACAAACTAGAGGGCACTCTGAGCAGTGACAGATTACGCTGAGTAGTTTCAATCAGCAATCAATAAAAAGCATTATTACTTTTCAAGTTGTTGGATAACAAATCATGACCTATCAATATATCCGTTTTTTTAACGAAATTGGTATTAACGACATTCCACTGGTCGGTGGCAAGAACGCCTCTCTGGGAGAAATGTACCAAAATCTTGTTCCTCAAGGCGTGAAGGTACCTAACGGTTTTGCTATTACGGCACAGGCTTATCGCTCTGTACTCGACGCAAGTCACTCTTGGTACAACTTGCGGGAAGCGATGGAAAACATTGATCCTCTTGATGTTAAGCAACTGGCCAAATCAGGTCAGCGTGCCCGTGAAATCATCTATGCGGCAGGCATGCCCGATGACCTGAAAAGTGAGATTATCGCTGCCTACCATGACTTGCAACAGCAATATGGCGAGGAGTTCAGTTTGGCGGTGCGCAGTTCGGCCACTGCAGAAGACTTACCCACTGTCAGCTTTGCCGGTCAGCAGGAAACTTTTCTGAATATCAGCGGCGAAGAACTGCTTCTGGATACCTGCCAACGCTGTTTTGCCAGTCTATTTACTGACCGGGCGATTCACTATCGCATGGATCAAGGCTTTGATCATTTCGATGTGGCATTATCAATTGGTGTGATGAAGATGGTGCGTTCCGACATGGCAACCAGTGGGGTGATGTTTTCGCTGGATACTGAATCCGGTTTTCGTGATGCGGTGTTAATTACTGCCACTTATGGTCTTGGTGAAACGGTCGTACAAGGTAGCGTTGAGCCAGATGAATTTTATGTACATAAGCCTACATTTGAAGAAGGCTATCGCTGTGTGTTACGCCGCGTGCTTGGCGCAAAAAAAATTAAAATGGTCTACAACCAGGGCGGTACGCGTGAAGCAACCCGGATTATTCCGACATCCAAAGCGGAGCGTGAGCGTTTTTGTTTATCTGACGAGGATGTGCTGGCATTGGCTGACTATGCAATCAAAGTAGAACGCTTCTATAGTCAACATGCGGGTCAAGAGCGTCCGATGGATATGGAATGGGCCAAGGATGCTCTGGATGGCGAATTGTACATGCTGCAAGCCAGGCCTGAAACAGTGACTTCGCAACAACACGGCACCATCCTCGAAGACTATCAGCTTAAAGACAGCGGTGAAATTGTCACAACGGGGCATTCTGTCGGTTCGAAAATAGCGCAAGGACCCGCCAATTTAATTCGTAGTACGGCTCATCTTGCAGATTTCAATCCAGGTGAAGTGTTAGTGGCTGATACCACCACGCCTGATTGGGAACCAATTATGAAAATCGCAGCCGCCATAGTCACCAATCGAGGTGGGCGCACGTGTCATGCTGCCATTATTGCACGTGAGTTGGGAATCCCGGCAATTGTTGGCTGTGATAATGCAACAACCGCTATTGCCAATGGAGAGCAATTGACAATCTCTTGCGCTGAAGGCGATACCGGTAAAATTTATCGCGGTAACATTGCTTTTGACGTGATCCAGACTGACCTCGCCACCTTGCCCCGTCCCAAAACAAAAATCATGCTTAATCTGGGCAACCCTGATCTGGCGTTTAAAAGCAGCTTTCTACCGAACGATGGTGTGGGTTTGGCGCGCATGGAATTTATTATCAATCAATACATCAAAGCACACCCAATGGCATTATTGCACCCGGAGAAAGTCAAGGATACTGCAGAGCGATCAGCAATCAAGCAACTGACCAAAAACCATGACAACCCTGCCGACTTCTTTGTGCAGCGTTTGTCTGAAGGGGTCGGAACCATCGCCGCTGCTTTTTATCCAAAACCAGTCGTTGTGCGCATGTCCGACTTCAAAACCAATGAATATGCCGCATTGTTAGGCGGCAGTGTTTTTGAAGCTGAAGAAGCCAATCCCATGCTCGGTTTTCGAGGCGCATCGCGTTATACCCACCCAGCCTATGAACAAGGTTTTGCCTTGGAATGCGCGGCAATGAAACGCGTGCGTGAGGACATGGGATTAACCAATGTGATTCTAATGATCCCTTTTTGTCGACGCATTGATGAAGGCGAGCGCGTATTGACTAAAATGGCCGAGCTGGGTCTGAAACAAGGCAACAATGGCCTTGAAATTTATGTGATGTGCGAAATCCCCAACAACGTGATTCAAATCGACGCATTTGCCAAACTCTTTGATGGTTTTTCCATCGGTTCCAACGATCTCACACAATTGACCTTGGGAGTGGATCGCGATTCAGAAATAGTCGCTTTCGACTTTGATGAACGTGACCCAGGCGTCAAACAGATGATCCGACTTGCTGTTGAAGGCGCTAAACGCAATGACCGCCATTCAGGTATCTGTGGACAAGCCCCTTCCGACTACCCTGAAATCGCTGAATTTCTGGTTGAGCTTGGTATAGACTCAATCAGTTTGAATCCTGACACTGTTATCAAAACCACCCTGTATATACTGGACGTTGAAAAACGCATGGCGACATAAATAAAGATATAGCGAATAGCTGAAATTCTTTATAAAGCATATCATTTATTGAGACCCTTTCGATTTAAACTGAGGCTTGAAGACATCGAAACCAAAGAGAAAAACAACCTTCTTTTTAACGCTGATTATCATTTTGACTTTAGATGCGTGTGCGACTGCCGTTAATCAATTACATCCAATCGAACGTGTTGATTTAGCAAAAACGATCTATCTGGTCAACCATGGTTGGCATGTCGGGATTGTTCTACAGCGTTCTGACATACCCGATAAGCTTTGGCCGGAAACCAAGGGCTTTTCCAATACCCGCTATCTTGAAGTCGGCTGGGGCGACAAGGATTATTATCAAACACCGAATCCTCACCTGGGCATAGCGATTAAGGCAATATTGTGGCCTACAGCCAGTGTTCTACATATCGTTGGCTTTAATGAAAGAGTGACTTCCTACTTCGCTTTGAGTGAAATCATCCAAATTCATTTGTCTGACGATGGCTTTAAACGCCTGGTTGATTATATTGCAACAAGTCACCAAAGAAATCTGGGTGGTATCTCTAAACCAATTGCCAAGGGTCTGTATGGCAACAGTCAGTTTTATTTATCTGAGCAAACATACCACTTGTTCAAAACCTGCAATGTCTGGACTGCAGAAGCATTGCATGCTGCTGGTTGTCCAATCAGGACATCTATCACAATGACAGTAGAGGGTTTGATATATCAAGCCAAAATCTGCGGGATCGTTGCCCAAAACAGGTAAGGATCTCCTGAAAAAGCTAATATAGGAAACGAAATCGATTCAGAATAATAAGACTGCGTCAGAAAAAATTTGAGCGGATAAATAATGCTCATCAGACGGAGCTCGATCTACACCTATCAGTGATAATGGAATTAACTTATGTTGTTAAGAGCAATCACCTTGGTGACACTCATTATTTTAGCCATTATCGGCATGGGGCCGGTTCCGACGACAAGCCTTGTTTGTATCTATGCTGTAATTTTCAGACCTCGATGGTTCAAGACGCTTGTTGACAAGATTTATCAGGCATAATTAAGCTCTCATCAGTGGGCTTTAAAGCTAAAAACCTTGTTTCAGACTCATACGCTAGTTACTCAAGAAGATACTCCAAATGGACCTGCTATCTTCATGTTGTACTCTACATATTTTATGTTACAAAAACAAAGTCGCCATCCCCAGGAAAATAAAAAATCCGAATGAGTCTGCGACAAAGGTCACCAATACGTGGGCGCCCATCGCTGGATCCAGGTTGACCTTGTGACGCACTATCGGAATTGAAACCGCAATAAATGATGTGATAATAAAATTAATAACAATGGCCGCAGCCATGACTACGCCAATTCCTGCGCCATAAAGGTTGCCGACAAAAACACCCATGATGCCACCCATAATCAAGCCATTAACAAGACTAACACCGATTTCCTTGAGAAAGAATTGGCGAACATTTGTATCGGTTATTTGCCCAATTGCCAACGAACGGATAATCAAAGTACAGGCCTGGTTGCCGACATTACCTGCTGTAGACGCAACAACAGGCATCAATGTAGCCAGTATTACCAATTCGACGATTTTGTCTTCAAACAACACAATCACGCGCGTTGCTATGAAAGCGGCAAATAAATTAATTGCCAGCCAAACCCAACGGTTTTTTGCATTTGACAAGATACCGGCAAAGCGATCTTCACCGGCCATAAAACCGACTTGCCGGAACATTTGTTGTTCTGAGCTTTCGTTCATGAACTCGACGATATCATCAATGCAGATGCGGCCGATCAATTGATTGTTTTCATCAATAACCGGAGCAGAGGTCAACCCATAACGGTTAAAAGCAAAAGTGGCCTGTTCTGCACTGTCTCCAGTGGTGAACGAGATCATGTTTGGGCTCATGACTTCACTGATTGTTTTGTCAACATCCAGGGTGATCAGTTGTTGCAGAGGTAGCTCGCCTAACAAGGTATGACTTGCATCGACAACATAGATATGGTGACTATGTTCCGGTAGTACGCCCAATTTACGATAATAAGCCAGCACATCCTTCACACTGTCGTCTGGACCAGCGGTCAACATGCTGAAATCCATTAACGATCCAACTGTGCCGTCAGGATAGGACAGCGCCGCTTCCAACTGCTGACGTTGTTCCTGGGTCAGTGATTGCAGGATATGCTCGACAGCCTGTTCTGGCAGGTTTTGGGCCAGGTTAGCCAGGTCAGCTATTTCTGCGCTTGGAAGCTTTTCTGCCGCAGTGACCATGTCCTCAAGTGGCATGTTGCCAAGCATCGATTCTCTCACTGGTTGAGACAATGCAAGCAATATTTCGCCATGTTGTTCTGCCGGAATTTGTTGCCAGACATCAAGCCGGTCTTCCAACGACAAGCCTTCAAGAATGTGGGCAATATCGGCAGCATGTAAATGAGTGAGTTTTTGTTTTAGGCGTTGTTGCTGTTGTTGGTTGAGTTTATTGTTCTGCTTGTCAGTTGACGGCTGATTCGGCTTAGGTTTTTTGTGTTGATTAAGAAAATGGTGAATCTCAGACAATACCTGCTTGAGGTGTTCTTTGCTGATAAAACTACTCTGCATGTTTTAATCCTTGGCTATTTATAAATGCTGTATTGATAAAGCATGAATCGAGGATAGTATCAAAAAGTAACATGATTTCTGTGTGATTGCTTTCCTGATATTTAACTGTGGACACAGATCATAAAGTTCTGCGCTTGATTCTCACCAGTGAATTTGAATTAATTTGACAAATTAGAATCATAAGTTTACAGGACAATTTTCCATAGTCCTTGATTCCTGCATATTCTGGCTTCATTCGGCGCGTTTTTGGCGGTGTTGATGGCGATTGTCTGAAAAGTCATCGTCTTTGATATGAAAGAAGTTACACCCATGTAAATTCTAACTTCCGGCATTGTTGTATTGGCAATTAGTTACCTATTTGGCTGGTCAATAAAATTTATCAAACACACTGAATTAGGCCCAGTAATGAAAATTATCAACGCGTTTAAAAAACCATTTGTTACTGCGGAATTGCAACTGCTACGTTATCCAAGGTTGTTACTGCTAATGATCTGCATTGCTTGTGGATTGAGTTTGTATTACACCATTGAAAATCTGCGCATCGATACCGATACCACCAGGATATTATCCTCAAAGTTACCGTTTCAACAAGATCGACAACGCTTGCTAAAGGCCTTTCCACAGGATGACCAGGCAATACTGGTTGTCGTCGATGCCGATTCACCTGAGCTGACATCACGTGCATTATCGTATCTTGGCGCTCAATTCAGCAAGCAAACACAGCAAATAGAATTAGTCTATATCCCTGGCGAAGAGCCTTTTTTTAAACAAAACGGATTGCTCTATCTGGAGCTTGAAGATGTCGAGGAATTGGCAGCAAAACTGGCAGAGGCCCAACCGTTTATCGGCAAACTGGGGCAGGACAATAGCCTGAAGAATTTATTATCAATTATCGAACTTGCTATTAACACTGATGAGCGAGAGTTACCGGTTGATCTGAATCCTTTGTTAAATAAAATACAGACCGCGATTCAGGCAGTTGCGGAGGGCAACGATTACCAGTTGTCATGGCAGCAATTGATGCTGGGAGAAAATCTGGATCTGCTGACGACCCAGCGTTTTATCCTGCTCAAACCCAAACTTGACTATAGCTCCCTGACGCCAGCAGAAAACCCTCTCAAAGTTGTTCGGGCAATTACTGACAATGCCGCAGAACTTTATCCTGAGACAACGATTCGCCTCACTGGTGAGGTTGTACTGGAGCATGAGGAAATGGAAATTATCAGGGATAGTACACAATTGGCCTTGTTATTCTCCATGACCCTTGTCTGCATCGCTTTAATGTTAGGATTCAGGTCTGTGCGACTAACTGTCGCTACACTGACTGTTTTGCTGATGGGATTGATGCTGACTGCCGGTTTTGCAACCCTTGCCATCGGACGCCTCAATCTTATTTCCATTGCGTTTTCAATTTTATACATTGGTATCGGAGTCGATTATGCCATTCAGCTGTGCCTGCGCTATCAGGAATTATTGCAGCAAGGTGTGTTGCAACAGCAAGCGCTGCGCAGAGCAATTCATCAAGTTGCGCCGTCAATTACGCTTTGTGCTATCACCACCTCAGTCGGCTTTTTTTCCTTTATTCCAACAGCCTATACCGGGGTTTCAGAACTCGGCATGATTTCCGGTGTGGGTATGTTTATCGCACTGTTGATCACTTTAACCGCATTACCCGCACTGCTAAAAATAATGCCGCTGCGCTCAGTCAGGGCAAAAACAAATCGCACAATGCTACCTGAATGGATTTATTTTTTACCGTTAAGACATCAAAGTCTCATCAAGTGGACATCATTACTGCTTACCATAGCCGCTATTGGCTTTCTCACCCGGGTCAGCTTCGATTTCAATCCACTCAACTTGCGCGACCCCAACAGCGAGTCAGTTAGCACGTTTAAAGTGCTGCTAAAATCCAGAGTAAATTCTCCAATGACTTTAACTGTATTGGCTTCCAGTAAAACCGATGCACTCAATAGAGCACAACAACTGAAACAACTGAAATCAGTTGAGAATGCCATCACCATATTCGATTTTATACCCGACGATCAGGATGATAAGCTGGCCATTATCGAAGGCTTGTCTTTGCTGCTGGGGGTAAACGTAACCAGCTTTCCAGCTGTGCAGGATGACAGCCTGGAGAATCAAAGATTGGCGCTCAATAACCTTCAGGTTTCAATCAAAAGTTATTTGGCAAGTCATTCGGATAGCGCGTTGTCAGAGTCTCTCGGTCAGCTTGAAGTAACTCTGTCACAGTACTTGGTCAAGCTGAAATCCGAGTCACCATCGACTCAAAAAGCGCTGTTCAACAAACTTCAGACGAGTTTACTGGATACTTTACCAGACACGATGAATCTGCTGTTCAAAGGGCTTGGTGCGGATTATGTTTCTCTTGACTCGTTGCCCGAAGAGCTGTCAGAACGTTGGCTCAACAAAGATGGTATATACCGGATTATGGTCTTTCCCCGTGAAGATCTCAATGAGATTGATAATCTGAAGGAATTTATTACTGATGTCAGGCAGCTCGAACCAAACGCTACTGATTTGCCGGTAATCTATCTTGAAACCGGAAATGCTGTGGTAACAGCTTTTCAACAGGCACTGATCGGCGCGTTACTGGCAATCTTTTTGGTGGTGATGATTATTCAGCGCAGCATCAAAGATACTCTGCTGATTCTGTTGCCGTTGTTGATGGCTGCGATCATGACTGGAGCATCTACAGTGCT
>JAHZJL010000261.1 GCA_022600935.1 Gammaproteobacteria bacterium | reverse complement strand
GGCAACCGGCAAAGTTGGCTCAGTATCAATTTCTGCAAGTGAACAAATAAAACTATTCAGAGGCTTTATCAGTATTGGCTCTTTTAATGAGTCTTTACAAGATCCAAACCCTGGCACTGGAACAAACTTAATTCCAGCAAAAATTACGATCAATTCACCTGTGTTAAGTTTGGATCAAAATAGCATCATTGAAGCAAGTGCCAACGGTGGAGTGAATGCTGCCCCCATTGAAATCAACACAACGAATACGCTGAATTTATCCAACAGCCAGATCACCACTGCTGCATTTAACGGGAATGGTGCACCCATTAGCATTAACGCTGGCAACTTGGTTCAGCTATTAAACAGTCAAATCACAACATCTGTGAATGGCTCTATTAATGGTAATGGTGGAGATATCGGGATTAATACACCTGTTCTTGTTCTCGATACAGGCTTTATTCAGGCAAATACTAGCGCTGATCTGGCTAGTGGTGGTGATATTAGTTTAAATCTGGATCAATTAATCGCAAGTGGTGGCCGCCTGTTACGAGACGAGACTGATCCCCTGGCTTTTGATCCCAACCAAGCGAATTTTAATGTAATACAAGCTGCTTCACCAACTGGAGCCAGCGGAACAATCAACATTACCAGCCCTGAACTCAATATTGTTGGAATACTTGCCGGTGTAGAAACACCTGAATTAAATACTGAACAGATTGGACAGGATCCATGCACCAGTAGTCAACAAAACAGCTTAAAAAACCTGGGACATGGCGGATTACCTGTGTTTCAAAATGGAGAAAACCATTTGCCAGTCAGTAATCCTGATAATTCCAGATCTGAAAATGAATCTATTTCAGAGCTAGAAGCAATTGCATCGACCGATATCTCTATGTTTGGAAATACATCTGGTTTTATAGAAAAATCTGTGGACTGTTCTAAATCACCTATTGGTTCCTTACAAACCATGAGATGACTTGCCAGCATAGAAAGTTTGTGATTTATACTGACTTGGATCAAACAAAAAACCGATTGGGTTGGATTTATTTTGATAATTATAACAATTTCTCAGCGTCTGCTGTTTCAACGACTACTGATAGCCAGCGTTCTTTTGTGTCATAGTTTATGGCTGTTTGCTGATTCGAAACACCCTAACAAGCAAGCGTTGACAACTCCTGATTATACAGAAGACAGCGATCAATCATTTACCTTACCCCCGGTTGATACTTCTCCACTTAAATTGCAATCGCAAGCTGAACCTTCAATACAAATAAAGCAGGTAGAATACATCGGCAATTCAGTCTTTACTGATTCTGAACTGCAAACCCTCATTGCCCCATACCTCAACAAACCGGTGACCGCGAATGATCTAGGACAACTAAGCTTTATTGTCAGCCAATACTATAGTCAACATGGATATGTAAATTCAGGTGCATATTTACCTGAACAAGATTTATTAGATGGTGTATTAACAATACAAATTATTGAAGGACGTCTGACTGATATCCAGGTCAATGGCCAAGGCTGGCTGCACCCTGATTATATCCGCAATCGATTGCTTGATAATAAACCACTCAATGTTAATTCCTTGCAAGAACGCTATTTACTGTTATTGAATGACCCGTTAATCAGCAAATTAAATGGTGCTCTTAAACCAACCGCAAAACTGGGCGAAAGCCAGCTGGACTTATCTGTTACACGCGCTCCCAGCTATGGGCTTTCTGTTTCCGGAAATAATTACCGCGCACCGAGTATCGGAGCCGAACAATTCGTAGCCCATGGCTGGGCTCGTAATCTGACTCGCTGGGGCGATCTTATCGATTTCAGCTTTGGCCTAAGTGAAGGCTCGAAGACTTATGCAGGTGGATTATCATTACCCTTAAACAGTTCAGGCACGTTATTTGATTTTCATTTTGACCTTGGTGATACCTCAGTCATTGAAGAACCTTTGAACAATGCCAACATCGACAGTGAAGTGGAAAATTTTAGTTGGACCTTGTCTCATCCATTTTATCGAAGTCTTGATCATACAGTCATCCTGGGAACCAGCTTCGCAACCCGCCGCAATCAAACCACCTTGCTCGGACAAGACTTTTCTTTTGTACAAGGTTTGGATACCGGCAAAACCAGGGTTTCAGTGATTCGTGTTTTCCAGGAATATCTGGGACGATTTGAAAAACATGTGTTTGCTTTTAGATCTACATTCAATATTGGAATTGATGCCTTGGGCTCCACGATCCAGTCAGACGATAACTTGCCTGATAGTGAATACTTCTCCTGGCTTGGACAATTTCAATATGCATTTAAAGTGCTGGAAAATGGTGCTCAAATAAAAACCCGGGGCAACGTTCAGCTAAGTGATGAAACCCTACTTCCGCAGGAGCGTATATCTATCGGTGGTGTCAGTACTGTTAGAGGTTACAGAGAAAACGAACTTGTACGTGACCAGGGCTTTTCAGTCAGTCTTGAATTTCACTACCCCCTAATCGGTCAAGTAGCAGGAGATGGACACAAGTTAGTTATCATACCGTTTATGGATTATGGATCAGCCTGGAACAAAGATGACAATACTGACAATCTTCACTCAGTCGGAATTGGGCTCCATTGGCAACCAATTCGATATATACAAGCTGATTTCTTCTACGGCTATGACATAAAAAAAGCGCGCGATAAATCTGACTACAACCTACAAGATGATGGCATCCACTTTAATCTAACCCTGAGTAGTTTTTGATGGTCTGATGGCTCTCTTGCAAAAACGTAGTAAAGCCAGAGAAATGTCTTTGATATAATTGATTATGCGGTATAG
>JAHZJL010000260.1 GCA_022600935.1 Gammaproteobacteria bacterium | reverse complement strand
CATCAGGCAATCACCCCGGGCGCCTACCATGCCTGGAAAAACAGTACCCATGCCAATCTTGATAAGATCCGTCGCTTAACCCCTCGTAGCGTCACCTTTTATAAGAAAGAAAAGCTAAAAGACATTGAGCACAACCTGATTCGCCAAGGTTTACTCAAAAAAGGCCAGCAACTAGAGCAGGTTGCTTGTATCGATTGTCATGGTAAGGTGGGAGCAAATTCAATCAGCCACAACCAAGATCTGGTGTTGCCAGACCGCGCTTCGTGCGGCACCTGTCATGTCGATGAATTTGCGGAATCCGAACAAGAAAAAGAACAAACCTGGCCTCAAGAGCAATGGGGAAAAGGCCATCCCTCTCATGCTTATGACTGGAAAGCCAATGTCGAAACTGCAGTTTGGGCAGCAATGGCAGAACGCGAAATAGCTCAGGGTTGTGACATGTGTCATTACCAGCAAAACAAATGTG
The DNA here is from genome assembly GCA_022600935.1 of Gammaproteobacteria bacterium. Taxonomy (GTDB): domain Bacteria; phylum Pseudomonadota; class Gammaproteobacteria; order Methylococcales; family DRLZ01; genus DRLZ01. The sequence goes on along the minus strand of JAHZJL010000260.1, from coordinate 6,234 downwards.
ATGGTTGTCATACCAGACACAGTTTTTCATCGGCAGAAGCCCGCCAGCCGGAAGCCTGTATGACCTGCCATAATGGTGCAGACCATAACGAATACGAGAATTACCTATTCTCAAAGCACGGTACCATTTACCAGACCACTGGTAAAAAGAAATGGAATTTTGAAGCACCCCTGAAAGACGCACTCACCAAAGGTCGCTATACCGCACCGACTTGTCAAACCTGTCATTTTGAATTTGAGGGCGAATATTCCCACAATTTGGTTCGCAAGGTACGCTGGGCATTTAACCCGACACCACAAATCGCTGAGAATTTATCCCATCCCTGGTTCGAAGATCGCAAACAGGCCTGGATTAATAGCTGTGCTGCCTGTCATTCCCCGCGTTTTGCAAAAAGCTATCTGGACGCTGCAGACAAAGGTACCATTCAAGGCATTGAAGTTGAGCAAGAAGCCAAGAAAATTGTCAAGGCATTGCACAAAGATGGATTGCTGGTTGGTCAAAAAAATCATCGTCCTGAGCCTCCTGCTCCGGAAAAAGATGATGCTGGTGGTTTTTTCCAGTTATTTTGGGCCAAAGATAATAATCCATCCCATGTTGAACGCATCTACGCCAATATGTGGGAACATGACTTAATTAAACTCTATAAAGGTTTGTTCCATGTCAATCCAGGCGGTTTCACTTATACAGAAGGCTGGTCTGAATTACTGCGTGATTATAGCGAAATCATGGACGAAAACACCCGCTTACGCGAAGGGGCTGGCAAAACCAAAACAGCTTCGGCTAATGTATTGCCAGCATCTTTCGCTATTGATGATTTGCGATTTCCATTGGGATCTGCTTTTATTCTGGTCGGCGCAACCTTGTTATGGAGAAACAGAGATAAACATTAACAAGCGAGGCAACGCTAGATTGACCACAAACATCCCAATCGATTGAAAAATCTGATTGCCATTGGATTGTTGCTGTGCGGTATTGCTGTACTTGTATTCGGTCTGCCTGACAAAAAGTCATCACTGCAGGTGACCGAAGAACAAGACCTGGCTTCTGAGTCCTCCGATTTTCCGCAATTACACGGTTTCTTTACGGCGGATACATTGCGAACATTGACTGTTTCTGGTGAGAACAAAAGCGCGCTGAAGTTTCATCAAGTCATTTATCATGATGCCACTTCCGAGTACAGCGCACTGATTTTTCTGGAACCCAAACAACAAGGAATTTCCACCCTACCAACATCAAGTCACGCTGATGCCTGGCTAGAACTCAAACAGACCGGCCAAAGCCTGTCTTCTGCAAATTCAATCCTACTAGGCTGGTGGGATAACAGCCAACGCGCCCGCTTTTATTCAAATGCTCAAGTTTGGTTACAGTCTCCACTTGCTGAGATGTTTCCCTCAGAGACGCAAACAGTCTGGAAACAATTAAGCGGAGGATTTGGCAGCGACACCAAACCTTCACAGCAACTTGCTGAATGGCTGTTAATGGATGCTGATGATGCGCTTCAATCAATCAAAACCCATTTTCAAGAGAAAACTGTCAAATTGGTAGTCAGTCTGGATGACTTGTCTCGACTCAGCGAAATGGCCGCTCTTACCAACCGTCCTATTCCCTTTGAAACCCGTATTTTTAGTCAAGCAGACAATTTGCATACTATGATTACTCAGGTCAAGCGCTGGTCACGCAACCAGGCAAGTGGCAGTTACTTACTTCAAAAAATCTCACCCATGCAAATACGCGCCTGGCGAATCACCAGTCAAGCTGGCGAAAACACTTTATTAGCCAAGTTGCTTCCATTTACATCCACTTTAACCAACCCAAATGAGCAGTTAAGTCTACTCATGCGATCTAAATCAGATAACTATCTATCATTGTTCCAGGTTCTCTAGGAGCAAATATAAGGAATCAACGCTGGCTCATTATCTGTCGTTTACAAACCTTCCAAAGTAGACACTTTCTTTAAATATTCAACACATCAATTCCTAATTAATCAAAAATAGCACCCATAAGTGTGAATAACATCGCAAATTAGTCGCAAGAATTAACAATTTTTTTCATTCTAATTCCACCTAAATAATTAATCTCCACTAAATTTAGTAGATTGGAAAATACTATTTGCGGATTATGATGAAAATATTTAGTGAGTTTTGGAAAGTAACATATGTTGTTTTTCTAATCAGTCTTTCATTGACAACACCTGTTCAAGCAGCGGTACCTGCCATCACATCCTCAACACCAGCTGCTGCATTTGCTGGCGAACAGGTTTGTTTTGATACGGTTTTATCCAATACAGGAGTGCCGGGTTATGCTCCTTATTACCGCATTATCCTGCCAGCGGATATCAGCCTGGATGCGGTAACCTATCTCGGAACTGGGGTTTCTGCAACACCCGTTGGAGTTTTCCCACCTTCTCCTGGCAATCAACTCACCGATCCGATAATCGATACTCCTGTTTCTGGTCCTGATGGTGGTTCATTTTCCACACTGGTTCTGCCTCTGGGCTCAGTGGTGACTGCTGGTCCAGCGATTACCCTGAATTTTTGCATGACGATTAATAACGCTGCTATTATCGGCGTGCCGCTTGATGTCAGTTTTCAACCTGTCTATGCCTTGGGTGATACCCCAACTGGCGTTAATGGACCAATTACCGGAGCATTAATTACAGATCAAATTACTCCAACACTAATTGTTTTTGATAAGGTTTTTAATGGATCGGAAACTGAGCGTACTCCTGGCCCTTCTTTTCAGTTTAACTTTACTCTCACTGCCGATGTTGCGAGTGGCAAAACAGTTCATAATGTGGTTATCAGTGACTCGTTACCTGCTGATTTGCAATTTGTAGGGCCAGTCACCATTAATGGGGGAACAGGTTGCTCAGTAACGACAAGCCCCTCGACAATGACTCCAGGCGGTAATTTAGCGGTTACCTGTACACAAGTGACTGGAACCAACTCAGCGCAAGACCTGGAAGTCATTATTCCTGTCTATGTGATTGATACCCTAGATGAAACGAGCTGTACATCCGAATTACAAAGCAACACTGCAACACTGGATTTTGAATTTCCGGATAACAACGCATTTCCTCAACTCAATGCACAAGATCAGTTAACTGCCAAGCATTTGGCAATCCAAAAAGGTGCAAGCCCAACACTCGCGTCACCTGGACAAACCATTACCTACACAAATCGTATCCAGTTATCTGACTATGCATCAACAAATGCTTTAATAATTACTGATATCTTGCCAGATGGTACAACATTTGGGGCGCATACATCATTAGTAGTGGGAGCAATGACTGTCCCGATTACCCCAACTGCCACGCCTAATGTTGATGGTACCACAACCCTGGTTTATGACGTCCATGCTGTGACAGGGAATCTTGCGTCTGGCGCAGTTGCAACGCTGACCTATACAGCAACGATTGACCAGGCTTATCAATCCGGTGCGGTTCTGGCCGCTGACAGTCTAACCAATACAATTAATGCCAACTATTCACTTACAGCAGGTGGTTCTGCTTGTACAGATGGATCTGCAGCGACAGTGGTTATAGTCCCGACTGTGATTCGCAAATCAATTGTAAATCCGAAAGCTGAGTATCTCCCTGGCGAGACAGTCACCTATCGATTGGAAATGGATATTCCTTCAGGTGATACATCCAATGTGGTCTTTGAAGATTTTTTTCCATTACCCGTGTTTGATGTAGCATCACTCAATCTGACATTTGGCACTGATATACAACTAGCAACACCACCAAATACGTTAGTAGTAACGCCAAGCTCGATAACTCGAGATCCTGCAACCAATGCACTACGGATTGAATGGCCTGATGTTAGTACAACATCACCGCAAACATTAGCAGTCGATATTGACATTACTGTCGAAGATGAACCGTTTGCCGATGATTTGTTTCTCACCAATCTGTTTGTTGCATCCACTGAAAACACCTCAAGCACCCAGGCATCAGAAGTAAAACCAGTTCAATTTAGTGTCCGCGCGCCTGAAATTATTTTAACAAAAGGCATATCAGCAACCACAAATTCCGACTCAACGATTTCACCTGCTCCAGCCTCACCAGTCGATAGCGATCTGACTAACGCCGATGCAGGCGATACTGTGACATTTGTAATTACTGCTGAAAATACCGGGGGAGCACCTGCTTATGATGTCAGTATTACTGATCCTGCAGTAACTGGATTGTCGAATTGTTCTCTGGTTTCAGTCACCGATGATTCGAATAACCCATTAACATTTACTCCAGCTATTGCAAGCAATCTTGCAACAGGCATTCAATTAGATAATCCAGTACCTGCAAATGATTCAGCCATTGCAACGGTTACCTGCGATTTGGACAATTCAGTGTCCCCACAAGAAGTCATTACTAACACTGCTTCTGCTAACTGGAGTTCTTTGTCTGGCTCAACTGTTTTTCCTACAGTGACAGATGATGCAACGATTACTATCACCAAAGCTGATCCAGAAAAACTCATTGAATCAATCACTCCAAACGGCACGACTAATTCATCTCGGGTCACTTCAGGCGACACCATTACCTATCGACTCAATGTCGAGTTACCTGAAGGCACAACAGAAAATCTGCAATTAATCGATAAATTACCCGCAGGCTTTACCTATCAATCTGCAATCATCGATACAACAGGATTTAACGGTTCAGCATCGATTGTTTCGACAGTTCCCACTGGCTCAGTTGCCACGCAACAAACAGTTACCATCAACATGGCTGCAAACACCATGGTGACTGCGGACAACAATGCATCAAATAATACATTCAGTGTGTTGCTGACTGCATTGGTGGATGGTACAGAAGCAGCGAATAGCGGTATTTCTGCAAGTCAGTTAAAAACCAATGTCTTTAAACTTGACTATACGGGTCGTACAGGAACGATTGAAGCACAACGCTCAACGCGTTTTATTGAACCTCAGCTAGAAATCAATAAAACCATGTCACCAGACAGAAATCGTGACGCCGGAGATACCATTACCATTACGCTTGCGGTCACCAATAGTGGATTATCACCTGCATACGATATTCTTGTGACAGATATCCTCAATGATGCCGGGGTTGATGATGATTTATTCGACCTGACCAGTGTTGCTGAAGCAACCACACCTGCAGGATACACGTATAATTTTTCAACCGATACAGTAACCTATGCCAGTAATGCGGGTATTTCGCTAGCCAGTGGAGCAACTGTTAGCTTTACGTTTACTGCCAGAATACGCAGTGATATCGATAGTGGATCGAGTTATAGCAATACAGCCAATGTAATTGGTGATTCACAAGATGGCGTGGTTGGCGGAGAACGTAGCTCCTCAGATACTGGCAGTGATTCTGTTTCTACCAGACGTGTCAGTGCAACAAAAACCGTTGTTTCAAGCTCGGAAGCCTGGACCGCAGGAACCGACGTTGCGATTGGCGAAATTATTACCTATCAAGCCACTATTAGGGTTCCAGAAGGAATCACCTTACCTAATGGCAGTTTAATCACTGACCGCTTACCGACCGATTTCCAATACCAGACTGGAACTGCAACCATTCGTGCTGTTGTCAATACCACACTGACTCAGGGTGGTAATCCGATTTCAACCACTGCAACTGCAATCACGCCTGTTATTAGTGGACGTGATATGAGTTTTAATCTGGGCGCTCTCCAGAACAATGATAATGACGGCAATATCGAACAAATCATCATTGAATACGATGTTCTGGTGCTAAATACAGCGCGTAATAATGCGGGAAACAATAAAACCAATCGTTTTCGGATGAATTACCTCAACAATGCCGGAAATACGCAAAGTATTACAGCGCGCAGAACAGTAACCATTGTTGAACCACAGCTCAGTATCAGCAAACAAGCACAACCGAGTTCTGTTCAAGGCGGAACATTAACTCAGTTTACAGTGGTGTTAACCAATCAAAACATAACCAACAGCACACGGGCCTGGGAACCTGTTATCACTGATCAGCTGCCAGCCGACTACACCAGCCCTGCAGTTGTATCAGCGACTTTGAGTCGAGGTGCAGTTGATATAAGTGCTTGTGCCAACTTTACCGGTAACCTGTTAAGTCTGGGCAGTAGTTGTCTGGCAGCAGCAGATCGTTATCTGGCACCTGGAGAATTTATTACATTAGTGTATAGCGCGAATGTATCAGCCAATGTTGCGTTTGAAAAACAAATTATCAACACTGCCAGTGCTGCTTCCAGCAGCTTACCTAATGCT
>JAHZJL010000259.1 GCA_022600935.1 Gammaproteobacteria bacterium | reverse complement strand
CGGCAATGAAATGTAAACAATATCTATGTTTCCGGCATAGGCTTCAGAGATTAGATTTGAAATCGAACCCTTGATGTCCCCTGTCCATTTGACCCGATCCTCCACTTGCTCACGGTCATCGAAAAATCCCATAAATTTAAGACCCAGCCATGGTGAATTCTGAATTGTTGCCGATATCTGAATACCATTTTCATTCGCACCAAGCACAGCAACATTGCGAGTAAATTGTTCTTTGGAGCGATATTTACGCAGCACCAAACGCAATATCCCTCTCCAAAAGCAAAACACGGCAGGAACCAGCATAAACCAGAATCCAACAACGACACGAGAATATGTAGCAGTGGTCTTGGTAGCATAGGCGACCACCAGCATAATCATCACAACCAAAGCCCAGACGATTAAAACCCGCGTACACTCCGACTGGTAAGAGACACCATGCCAGCTTTGATACATTGCTGTGATATCTGAAATAAACAGAAACAGGATAATTCCGATCAATCCCAGCAAAGCGTATTTTGATGACCAGTTTGCATCAGGATATATACTGGTGATTACAAATAAAGTGACAAATACCAGAGTAACATCGACGACTTGACTGATATGTTTTATTGTTGTCTGTTGAGTATTCTGAAAAGAATTATCCATTGCACAAATGAATTAAAATCGAACTGTTAATAATAATGCATGGTGAGATCATGACTTTTTGATCAAAATATGTTAATTTTTTATTGATTTTTTTCCCTTTTCCAGCGCAGAGAATCAATACAACACATCAATTCTAAGAGGAATATCTATTTTGAGCAAACATTGAATTGTCCGCTCAATATAAAATACGTACAATTTGCACAAATTGACACCATCGTCATAAACTATTCGCAGTATCATCCCTGCAAACACCGTGTACTTGTGTCCCGTATTAGCCAAGGAATTGAGAATACTGAATAGCGTATAATTGAATCTATACCGGATAAAATACCGGGTATCTTTTTTTCTTTTTCTAGCCAAGCCCTGAAATCCAGCCCGCTTAAAACCCCTACCGGTTCATTCATCAACTGGTATCAGCGAATCAATAGAATCCAATGTTGTTTTTCGGAATTCCACGCTTCCGCATAAATCTCTATCGGATCACCGACTCGAGCCAGACAGATCGTGTCATCAACGTTGAACAGCCTCACCGACTCTTCATCGATTGATAATTCTGTTTTTAGATATTGTTTCAAATACGCGATATAGACTTTAACTTCGACAACTGGTTCATCCAGAACAACATATAATCTGGATTGAGTCATTCCCATTACTGTCCCTGTGCGTGAAATGATTTGCTGTGGTCGGGATTGCAGATCAGATTGGAACAGCTGATCCAGAACCAGTCGATTGGCTTTTCTTGTGATTTGTTTTTGTATTTCCCTGGAACGATTGGCAATATCGATGATTTTATCCCGCAGCTCAGCATCTTCCTCATGGTGATTATATTGATCAATGATTTGCATTTTTTCAAACAGTTCTTTATGTAAAAAAATACCCACAATTTCCCGCATTGGCGCAGAGAACCGAGCATACACATCTGACCCGACACCATAATGTTGATCAGGTTGGTCTGAAAAAACCGATCTCACATTAGTCAGTACTGCCTGGCGGTGAATAACTTTGGAAATCCGCTCATAAGGCCCTGTCTCCGGTAACAACCGTAAATACTCGGACAATGAAATTGCGCCTGAACGCTCCCATAACCAGATTTCGGGATCCAGTTGATGTAAATCTACAAGCGTTTTCAAAGTGTTTTCAAAAGCAGCAATATTTTGTTCAGGAGGTTCAGGATGAATTCTGTAAATTGCCTGAACCTGATGACTATTAGACGATTCTTCATTCAGTAATTTTGCAGCCTCTGTATTGCATAATAATGAGAGTTGCTCGTTATAACTTTCAACCTGATTTCTCAAATCAGTCAATATACTGAAAATCATTCCTTGTTGGCCGAGTTTAATCGTGTTTTCCATTCGCCTGTAACGAACAATATTGTGCTGCTCGGCAAGATGCAGTCTGCGCTCGCCAACTATTTTAAATTGCTGCAGACTTTCAAGAAGTCGGACATGATCGTTGATGACATGACTCTTAACTGAAGTGTTTAATGGATGATCGAGATACTGCTGAACTTGCTGAAAGGATAATTTCGCATGATTTATGATTTTTGCGCGGTGTACTGTACTTTTTACACAGTGTCCCGACTGGTCTAGTTCCATGACAATGACCATTGCCCGCCGCAATTCTCCTTCGTTCAGTGAGATCAGATCCTCGCATAATATTCTGGGCAGCATGGGTATCATCAAACCCGGTAGATAATAGCTGGCACCTCGTTGCAGCGCATGTTCGAATAATTGACTGCCTGGCCTAACATAATACGAGGCATCTGCCAGTGCATAATAAATACAATGTCCGTATTCCGTCTGTTCAATATAAACAGCCTGGTCCAGGTCACGAGTGTCCGCTCCGTCAATACTGTAAAACGTATAGCCAGTGAAGTCTTTTAAACTTGAATCATCAAAACCCGGATTGTTGATAATAGAAGTCAATTCGCTATCAACATCACCCGGAAACATTGGATTTAACTGGAATTGCTCAGCTATGCCATAGATTAATGCTTCGGCAGTGTTCGGATAAGCCAGCACATGCCCATGCACTACAATCTGCTCTAAATTAAGACTGGCTTCAACAATGGTGTTAAGTGGGAATGGATACTTAGAGGGTGAGTCATTTATAGAATACTCTTGGTCGGAAAACAGGTCTTGCACAACCATACGCTGTTGTTTTTGGACCACTCTCCCGATCAAAACAGATTGATAGCCAGCCAACTCTTGCATCACTATTCAGCAAATAATTTAAAGCGATTCCATAAAATCAATCATTTTAAGTCGTTGTTTTTGATTCGGTAAATCTCCTGTCCCAGCCAGCATATTTTCACTTAAATGCTCGCGTTTGGATGTTGCAGGAATCACACAGGTCACAGCAGGGTGAGAGATGATAAATTTCAGAAAAAACTGTGCCCATGTATCACAACCCATTCCAACAATCCATTTCGGTACTGTCAGGCCATTGACCTTTCTGAACAATGCTCCACGCTGAAACGGTCGGTTCACAATCACGGCAATCCCTTTTTTAGCAGCTAATGGCAATACGGATGACTCGACTTCACGATCGATTAAGTTGTAAGAGATCTGAACACAATCTATTGAATAACTGCTCATGATCGAAATCAGTTGCTGATGATCGCGACCATGTGAAGTGGTCAGGCCGATATAACGAATCTGCCCGTTCAGCTTCATTGTGTTTAACGTCTCCAGATGAGTGCGCCAGTCAACAAGATTATGAATCTGCATCAAGTCAAATTGGTTGACTCCCCAAAGCTTTCTGGATGTCTCCATTTGCCTGATCCCTGCCTGCTGCCCTTCAATCCAGACTTTTGTCGCAGCAAACAGTGATGTGTTACTGTTCATCTTCGGCAGTATTTTACCGATCGCCTGTTCCGCAGAACCGTACATGGGAGATGAATCAATGAGCGATCCACCCATATCGAAAAACTGCTGGCAGACTTGTACGAGTTGCGATAACTGATCCGGATCGTTTTCAATGTGAAATGTTCGGGATGTACCCAGACCAATAACCGGTATCATCTCACCGGTTTTCGGAACAGGCTTTCTGATCATTGATGATGTGCCAAGCACATTCTCAGGCACAAGTAAATTGCAACCTATCAAGCCCGATAGTTTGATGAATTGACGACGATTAAATTGTGTCATAAACACTCAGAATAGTCCTGGAATACAATCAAAATACAATCTAAAAACCTGGTCTTATATTGATTCATAGAACACTTTTTTGCGAATTCAGGTTTTGTGCATGTCGTTCAGATGCCAGCATGGTAATGCGCTCACGAAGGTCGGGGTTGGTTTCCAGCAAGGCTTCCAGATCTTTTTTCTCCAGTTGCAATAACTCGACAAACGTCAGTGCAGTGACACTGGCTGTCCTGCGGATTTTATAAAGCACCCCGAGTTCACCGAAAAACTCTCCATCACGCATATTAATGATTTCATTGGGCAATTTTATTTCCACTTCACCCGAAACAATAAAAAACATTCGTTCTGCCAGTTCACCTTTGCGAATAATGGTTTCTCCGGGCATTACACCGCGCAACCGCAATAGTTCACTGATACTGGCTATCTCCAGGGCATTCAGAGAGGAAAACAACGGCACATTGGCAACTAGTTTCCAGGTCGCGACAAAATCTTTGCGCTTCATTTCTTCGGAAAATGCTGTCACCAGCAAACCTGTAGGAATAGCAAACATGCCGATGCCAATTAACATTACCAGCATCCCGAAAACTTTTCCCAGGTGTGTAATGGGTACGACATCACCATAACCGACAGTCGTCAATGTGGCAATTGCCCACCACATTGCATGAGGAATACTTGAAAAAACATCTGGTTGAACATCGCGTTCAATGAGATAGATAAAATAGGACACCAGCAATAACAAATTGATGATCACCACAAAAATGGCGGCGAATGTTTTTCTTTCGCGTTTGATCAGCGTGACCAATATTTGTAATGCATCTGAATAATGTGTCAGTCTAAGCAATTCCAGAAGTCTGAACAATCTCAGAATTCGCAAGTCAATCATTGCAGACATCCCCACAACAAAAGGGACAATTGCCAGACCATCTAACAGCATTAACGGAGTAAACGCATATTTGACTCGGCCAGCCAAAGGTGAACTGTAATTCCCGGAAGGATGCTCGACACATGACCACAATCTAAGTCCATATTCTATTGTGAACAATACGACCGAGAATATGGTAAACACTGATAGCCAGTATTGATTCAGTGCAACAAGATTTTGAACGCTACCCAGAATCACTGCCAGAATATTGAGTACGATTAATGTCATTATCAACACATCGAGGCAATGGCTGTGAAAATCGCCGAACCGGGATACTTCAATGAATCGAAAACAAGTTGCTCTGAAAGATTTCTTCAAAATGGTTTCTTGATGATTTGACGCTTGTTGAAAATTTGTTATGCAGACGATAATGTCTGCATAACAGTGAATACAATCAATATCGAGCTTCCTACATTATCTATTTTTCTGGACTGGTCGTACAATAAAGATGGTATTTTCAATACCCGTCAAGTTTGATGATGCGTCAGCTAACGGATCAAAATGGCGATCCGAATACAACAGAATCAATACGGCAGTCCTATCAAACAGAGATTATCATTAACGTCCTGAACTATAAATCTGCAAGCTTTGAATAACCAAGCCTCATTGTAAAACAATAAAATGACAGACCAATCCATCAATTTATTTCGCATCTCAATCTTTGTTCTGGTCATCTGCGTGCTGCTGCTTGCTGAATGGCGCTGGCCATTTCGTCAATACCATGTATCCAAATTCAAGCGTTTAATCGATAATCTGTCTATGATGATGATCAGTTCATTTGTCCAGCGTTTGGCTGTAACAGGAGGGGTTTATTCAGTGGCTGTGTGGACAGATCAGCAGCAGGTTGGTTTGTTAAATCACTTAACTTTTAGCAACTGGATAAACGTAATCCTGTCCATCACTGTTCTGGATTTCGCCATATATCTGCAACACCGGGTATTCCATACATTCAACTGGTTATGGAATATTCACCGTGTGCATCACAGTGATATCGGCTTTGATTGTACGACAGCAGTACGATTCCATTTTATAGAAATAGTGTTGTCTGCGGTTTACAAGATTCTGATTGTATTATTAATTGGCGCACCTGCTATGGCGGTGTTGTTATTTGAAATTTTGCTCAATGCCTTCGCTTTGTTCAATCATTCCAATCTGCATTTCAACTCTGTTTGGGATCGCAGATTGAGAAATATTGTCATCACACCGGATATGCACCGCATTCACCATTCTAACCGCTGGCAGGAAACCAACAGCAATTTTGGCTTTTCGGTCCCGTATTGGGACAGGCTGTGCCGAACTTACTGCGCACATCCAGTTTCCGGCCAGAAAGCCATGCAAATCGGCTTACCCGATCAACCGGATGCCCGCTACCATAACCTGTATCATTTGCTATGGATGCCTTTTAAAGCCTTCAAACCTTTTAGTCGATGATTGGCTGACAAGCCTTTATACTTAAAATTCTTTTTAAAGTGACATGATGATTCGATATTGCCTGTTAACTATTTTTGTCATGCTTGTGTTGACTGCAAGCTATTCCCAAACTGTTTTAGCAGCTGATCCACAAACCATCCATATCGACTATATCGCCCAGATACCGGAGACCAGATTGTCCGCATCAAGTCTGGACAAGATCATTCAGGATCGTGGCATTCGGGGTGCGGAATTGGCAATCAATGACAACAACACAACCGGTCAGTTTCTGAACCAGCAGTACGTATTGAATGTGATCAACCTGTCACCAAACCAGAATCCGCTGGAGACAATTGAGTCACTGCTCAAACAAGGCCGACAATATCTTTTACTTGACCTGCCCGAGTATACGCTGGCCAGGCTCAACAGCATAGCCAGCAACAAACCTGTATTGATGTTTGATGTATCCGGCCAGACCGATCAATTTCGACATGACAACTGCTTGCCAAATCTATTGCATATGCTGCCAAGCCGGGCAATGCGGGCTGATGCTTTGGGGCAATATTTTGTCGGTAAACGCTGGACCAGATGGTTGCTTGTTAGCGGTCAGACAGAGCGGGACCAGTTGTTTGCAGCAGCCATCAAACGAACCGCCAGACGTTTTAATATCAAGATTGTCGAGCAGCGCACCTGGAAACACAGCTACGATGCACGACGGACCGCACAAAAGGAAATCCCGGTCTTTACTCAAGGCGTGGATTATGATGTTCTGATTGTTGCTGATGAAGACAATCAATTCGGCGATTACCTGCCATACCGAACCTGGCTGCCCAGGCCGGTTGCCGGTACTCAAGGGCTTATTGCAACAGCCTGGCATCCTGCTCATGAACAATGGGGAGCTTTGCAGTTAAACAACCGATTTATAAAACATGCCAAGCGCAACATGACAGAAATTGATTATGGAGCCTGGCTGGCAGTACGAATCATTGGTGAAGCAGCGAGCCGCACAACATCTACTGACTATAAAACCATCAACGCATTTATACATTCAGACTCTTTCACAATGGCCGGTTTCAAAGGGCGCGCGCTATCCATCCGCAATTGGAACGGTCAACTCAGACAACCTGTTCTACTGGCATGGCCACAATCCATCGTCAGTGTTTTACCCAACTCAAAATTCCTGCACCCCAAAAATTCTCTGGATACCCTGGGTTACGATGAACCAGAAGTTCAGTGTAAACAGTAAATTGTGCTTGTCGTGTTCATAGATCATCTGATATCTATATCTTGCACCCTCTTCTGAATTTAAGGAAAATCTTGACTCAATCTGGTTTTACACTGACAACATAACAAGACTTTTGTCTCCAGCAAACCACAATTCTTGTGAATTGATCAGACACATAACAGCCTAGACCTGTTATTATAGAGGGTTAGCAAACAGCTCCCTAACACAGTAACCTGACCGTTAACCGAATGATTTCAATATGCACCCTGAACAGTTTCAGAAATTAGCCAGACAGGGATATAACCGCATTCCCATCATACGCGAAGTCCTGGCAGATCTGGACACGCCATTGAGCGCTTACCTGAAACTGGCCGATCAACCCTATACTTATTTATTTGAATCAGTTCGTGGCGGGGAACAATGGGGGCGTTATTCCATTATCGGCCTGAGCAGCGCTACAGTCATTGAAGTGTCAGGATTACGCGTTACTGTCAAGCATAATCAGTCCGTGATTAACAGTGAGACAGTGGACAATCCATTGCGCTGGATCGAGGATTACTTCAGCCGCTTCAAGGTTGCAGAAATTGAAGGACTGCCCAGGTTCAGCGGTGGATTGGTCGGTTATTTCGGTTATGAGACAATAGCCTATATAGAACCCAGACTGAGTGATGACAATAAAGAAGACCCATTAAAAACACCAGATATATTGCTGATGCAATCAGAAGATGTCCTGGTGTTTGACAACCTTAGCGGCAAACTGATGTTCATCACTCATGCCAACCCCGAGCATGCTGATGCTCTGGAACAAGCCCATTCCAGACTGAACAACTGGGTGGCCAAGCTCGGAAAAACAGTCACTAAAACCAAAACCGAGAACACCAATACTGTCGTTGAAAATGATTTTATTTCAGGATTTACCCAGACGGGTTTTGAGTCCGCCGTCGACACCATTAAAGATTACATTGTGGAAGGCGATGTCATGCAGGTTGTCCTGTCTCAGCGCATGTCCATTCCTTATCAGGCACAACCACTGGATTTGTACCGGTCTCTGAGATGCCTGAATCCCTCGCCATATATGTATTATCTAAACCTGGGTGATTGTCATATTGTCGGCTCATCTCCGGAAATTCTGGTCCGCCTCGAAGACAACACGGTTACCGTCAGACCGATTGCCGGCACCCGTCCTCGCGGCGAAACACGTGATCATGACAAAGCGCTGGAGAAAGAGCTTCTGAACGACCCCAAGGAACTGGCCGAGCATTTAATGCTGATTGATCTGGGTCGCAATGATGCCGGTCGGGTCTCGAAAACCGGTACAGTTGAATTGACCGAGAATATGTGTGTCGAACGTTATTCACATGTCATGCATATTGTATCCAATGTCGATGGTGAGTTGCAGGATGGTAAATCCGCTTTCGATGTCCTGGCAGCAACTTTTCCGGCCGGAACCGTCAGTGGCGCACCGAAAATCCGCGCAATGGAAATCATTGATGAACTGGAGCCCATCAAACGCGGCATCTATTCCGGCGCCATTGGTTACATTGGCTGGTCAGGGAATATGGATACCGCGATTGCAATACGCACCGCAGTCATTAAAGATAAACAATTACATATACAAGCCGGAGCCGGTATCGTTTATGATTCGATACCACGCAACGAATGGGATGAGACAATGAACAAGGGACGGGCCATTTTTCGCGCTGTGGCCATGGCAGAAGCCGGACTCAATCAGGAGCAGGCATCATGAGTGACGGCATCCGCGTACAGATGATCGACAATTACGACTCGTTCACATACAACCTGGTGCAATATCTGGGAGAGCTGGGCGCATTCGTGCTGGTCGATCGTAATGATGAACTGACCATGCAGGATATCGAACGCTTTCAGCCCGAGAAAATCGTTATTTCACCTGGTCCCTGTACACCCAATGAAGCTGGCATTTCCATGCAGGTCATCAATGAGTTGAAAGGCGTCTACCCGATTCTTGGTGTGTGCCTGGGCCACCAGAGCATCGGACAGGTTTTCGGCAGCCAAATCATTCATGCCAAACGCATCATGCACGGCAAGACTTCACCAATTTACCATAACAATACCGGGGCTTTCAAAGATCTGCCCAACCCCTTTACAGCCACTCGCTATCATTCACTGGTCATTGATCGAGAAAGCCTGACGGATTGCCTTGAAGTGACTGCCTGGACCCTGGATGAAAACGGCGAATTCGAAGAAATCATGGGGGTTAGGCATGTTGATTATGACATCGAAGGTGTACAGTTCCATCCCGAATCCATTCTTACCACGCATGGACACGATTTACTGAGAAATTTCCTGGAGCGCTAAGTCGATTCCCTTTCTCCATCCCTCAAACTGGAATAGTTCAAATACGACAATAAAAATTCATCACCATCGCCTATGCAACAATCCCAAATCATCCAACAACTGATCGACAATAAGAACTTGAGTAGTCACGAAATGCGCTGGCAGATGAACCAGATCATGCACGGACACTCAACTCCCGCTCAAATCGCTGCGGTGTTGACGGCACTGCGCATGAAAGGCGAAACCGTCGACGAGCTGGCAGCGGCTGCAAGTGTGATGCGCGACATGGCGGAGCCACTGCAATTACAAGGCGAGCATTTAATCGACACCTGTGGAACTGGTGGCGATGGTCAAAATACATTCAATATTTCTACTGCCGTGGCCTTTATTGTCTCGGCAGCCGGCGGCCAAGTCGCCAAACACGGCAATCGTTCGGTATCCAGCACCTGCGGCAGTGCTGACGTATTGGAAGCTGCCGGTGTCAACCTTGACCTGAGTCCTGCTCAGGTTAAAACCTGTATCGAGCAAATCGGCATCGGATTTCTGTTTGCTCCTAAATGGCATGGTGCCATGCAGCATACCCGGGAAGCCAGACAGGAGCTGGGGGTAAGAACCATGTTCAATCTGCTCGGCCCACTGGCAAACCCGTCTAATATACCAAATCAGCTGATTGGTGTATTTGACAAAACCTGGCTGCAACCATTTGCCGAGGTTCTGAAACAGCTCGGCAGCAGCCATGTTCTGGTGGTTCATGCTGATGACGGACTGGATGAAATCAGCATTGCCTGCTCAACTCAGGTTGCAGAGTTAAACAACGGCAATATAGACTGCTACCGCATCGAGCCTGAACAATTCGGGTTGCAACGCACATCCCTGGCTGCTTTGGCTGTCAATAATCCTCAACAAAGCCTGGATATCATCAACCAGGTGTTTGAAGGAACTCCAGGGCCTGCTCTGGATATCGTATTACTCAATGCAGGAGCCGCCATTTATGCCGCTGATTTAACAAAGACCCTTGCTGATGGCGTCAATCTGGCCAGACAAGTCATCAATAACGGTTCCGCCAAAGCCAGATTCCAGCAATTGATTGAATTCTCAAAACAACTTGCGAACAGCGGCAACCCATCGACTCAAACGATGAACACTGCCAACAAACCTATCAAATCAAAGAATACACCTGATGTATTAAACAGGATCTTGAATCGCAAGCAGGAAGAAATTAATGCCAGGCAGTTCAAACACAGCATTGATGATTTAAAAATCATTATCGACGAAGAAGCTGGCAGCCCAAGAGGCTTCATCAAGGCTATCCACCATCATCTGCATCAGAATCGTCCGGCAGTGATCGCCGAGATTAAAAAAGCATCGCCCAGCAAAGGTGTCATCCGCGAAAACTTCAACGCCCGTGATATCGCTGCACAATACACGCATGCAGGTGCAACCTGTTTGTCAGTGTTGACTGACATGGATTTTTTTCAAGGCTCGGAAGCAAACCTGATGATGGCAAAGCAAACCTGCCCTCTTCCTGTTCTGCGCAAGGATTTTATCATCGACCCGTATCAAGTCTATGAATCCAGAGCAATTGATGCGGATTGCATATTGTTGATTGTTGCCGCGCTGGATGACGATACTATGCGCGGGCTTTCTGAGCTGGCTGCTGAGCTGGGAATGGACATCCTGGCAGAAGTCCATAACCAGCCTGAACTGGAACGCGCCCTGAAACTGGACACACGCTTGATCGGTATCAACAATCGCAATTTACATACATTTGAAACCTCCCTGGAAACCACCGAGCAACTGGTTAAAATGATTCCGGACGACCGTATTGTGGTAACCGAAAGCGGTATTCATCAACATCAAGATGTTGCCCGAATGCAAGCTATTGATGTCAATACCTTTCTTGTCGGAGAATCTTTGATGGCTGCCGATGACCCGGGCCAACAGTTGAAAACCCTGTTTTCACTCGATTAAGACAGTCCGGCTCAGGCGCTACTAAAATGAATCCTTTATTGCAGTTGAATTATGATTATTGGAACCATTAATACTTTAACCGTTGTCAAACAGGTTGACTTTGGGGTTTATCTGGATGGCTGCGATTATGGTGAAATCCTGTTACCTAAACGCTATGTTCCAAACCATCTGGGGATTGACGACAATATTGATGTATTTATTTACAGCGACTCGGATGACCGCCTGATTGCTACCACTGAAAAACCATTTGCCATGGTTGGTGAATGCGCCTGGTTAAAGGCCAAGGACACCAACCGCTTTGGAGCTTTTCTGGATTGGGGACTTCCCAAGGATTTACTGGTTCCTCATAATGAACAACAAACACCCATGCAAGTGGGACATTATTATGCAGTCTGCGTATTACTGGATAATGACACCAATCGCTTGCTTGCATCCTCAAAACTGTTCCAGTTTATCGAAGAACGTGCGAATGGATTCAAGCAGCGCCAAGCTGTCGATTTACTGATCATTCAAAAAACCGATCTTGGCTTCAAAGCAGTCATCAATAATACCCATTTCGGTTTGTTATTCCACAACGAAATATTCCGTACCATAAGATTAGGTCAGAAAGTCAAAGGCTTTATCAAAGAGATCCGCGCTGACGGTAAAATCAATTTGACATTACAGCTTCCTCCCCAGGAAATTAACGAGGAGCTGTCCGAATCAATCCTGCAATTCCTCAAGCAACAAGGCGGGGTTTCGACGCTTACCGATAAAAGTCCACCTGAAGCCATATACAAACAGTTTCAAGTCAGCAAGTCGAATTTCAAAAAAGCGCTTGGTTTTCTGTACAGGAAGCGCATGATTCAAATTGACAAGCAACAGATTTCACTGGTCTCTGAATCCACTCAGTCCGAATTAAACAGTGATAATCAATCCTGAGCATCAACCCTGATATCCGGCAATGAGTATCAACTGGTTTCCGGGTCATATGCACAAAGCCGGCAAGGACATCCAACAGATCTTGCCAACAATCGACCTGGTGATTGAAGTTCTGGACGCGCGAATACCTTTCAGCAGCGAAAACCCGCTGCTGGCCAGTCTGCGTGGAGACAAGCCTTGCATCAAAATACTCAATAAATGCGATCTGGCTGATCCAGAGTATACTAACCAGTGGCAACACCATCTCGAAAGTAACAAACAGATCAAAACTCTCGCACTGAATCATCAACAACCGGAACAATTCAAATCGATATTGACACTGTGCCACAAACTAATGCCTGGAAGACATCAGGCGGGAAAGCAGATCAAAGCCATGATTGTCGGCATCCCGAATGTTGGAAAATCCACATTGATCAATATTCTTGCCGGCAGACGCATTGCTAAAACCGGTAATGAACCAGCAATTACCAAAATGCAACAACGCATCCAGCTACCGGATGACATAGTGCTGTTCGATACACCTGGAATGTTATGGCCCAAACTGACCACACAACATGTCGGATATCGGCTTGCCATCTCCGGTGCAATCAAGGATACCGCTATCGATCATAGTGAGATCGCGCTTTATGCTGCCGAGTATTTTCTAAACGCTTATCCAAAACATCTTAAACACCGCTTTGAACTAGATATTTTACCCGGATCAGCGGTTGAATTGCTGGAAACACTCGGTTCACATCGAGGATGCCTGACTGCAAAAGGACGTATTGATCTCGATAAGGTTTCCAAAATACTGCTGCTGGAATACCGCTCAGCCAAAATCGGAACTCTGAGCCTGGAGCTGCCTGAAATGGTTGACAGGGAGTTGTCTGAACAAGCACTCATTGACCAGAAAAAAGCCGAAAAAAAAGCTCAACGTCGAAAACGAAACAGATCTGTTCAACAGACAGAATCTCAATAACATCCACTATCCAACAATGGATTTAACGCTGTGAGCAAATACCGCGACTACCCTCTTTCAATTCATACAATCCCGCCTGGCATTCCGTTTATTGTCGCCAATGAAGCGGCAGAACGTTTCAGTTATTATGGGATGCGTGCCATTCTGGTTGTGTTTATGACCCAGTATTTAATCGATGGCAATGGCCAACTGGCAGTTATGAGCGAGGATCAGGCCAAAGGTTATTTTCATTTATTTGTTTCAGCCGTTTATTTTACACCGCTCCTCGGTGCATTGCTTGCCGACAGCATACTCGGTAAATACCGCACGATTATTGTGCTGTCATTGGTTTATTGTTTCGGGCATTTTGCCCTGGCTCTGGACGAAACGCGAAGCGGGCTGTTTGCAGGCCAGGCATTAATCGCTTTGGGAGCCGGTGGAATCAAACCCTGCGTATCGGCTCATGTGGGCGATCAATTTTGTGCCGGAAACAGTCATTTGTTAACCCGGGTTTATGGTTGGTTTTATATCGCCATTAATGTGGGTGCATTTATTTCCATGCTGCTAACACCCTGGTTGCTGGTCAATTATGGTGCTTCTGTGGCATTTGCAGTCCCTGGTGTTCTGATGTTGATTGCGACCTTGATCTTTTGGTCAGGTCGTTATCGCTATGCACATATCAGCCCTGGTGGCCCTGGTTTTTTTCGTGAAGTATTCAGTCTGCACGGCTTGCAGATCTTATCGCGATTGTTCATTATTTACCTGTTTGTTGCTGTATTCTGGTCTTTATTTGATCAAACCGGATCATCCTGGGTCTTGCAAGCCCAAAAAATGGATCGTGATGTTTTGGGATACTCAGTGTTACCCTCACAAATACAAGCTGCCAATCCGTTATTAATTTTATTACTGGTTCCATTGTTTTCAACAGTCATTTATCCACGATTGAACCGGTTATTCAATCTCACAGCATTGAGAAAAATAGCCATCGGCTTGTTTCTGGCGGTTTTCGCTTTTGCAGTGTCGAGCTGGATACAAATACAAATCGATTCCGGCAATCAACCCCATATCGGGTGGCAATTCCTGGCTTATCTGATTCTTACTGCATCAGAAGTCATGGTATCGATTACCTGTCTTGAATTTTCCTATACACAAGCACCTAGACCGATGAAATCATTCATCATGGCATTTTTCATGTTGTCTGTGGCGCTGGGAAATCTGCTGACCAGTCTGGTCAACTTTTTTATACAGAATGAAGATGGAAGCAGTTTGCTGGCTGGTGCCAATTATTTTGTTTTTTTCACTGGCTTGATGTTGACAACAGCATGTTTATTTCTGTTTGTCATACGATATTACAAGGAAACATTGATCTTGCAAAAAGAAATTAGTGAACTATCTTAATAGTATCACCTCATAAAAAAAGACCCCCGCTTTTGGCGGGGGCTGAATGTGCCACTTTCCTGGGAGAAGCGGCTACCGAAAAACACGGTGGAGGCTGGAGTTAGCCTCGGCAGTCTGCAAAAACCGTTATTAGCATTGATCAGTTAATCTGTGCTAATTCAAATCCAGTGTCTGGGCATCAATATCAGGTGATGAACCGAGATCAGATGTTTTCGCATAAGCCTGAAACTCTGAATAACTCAAGCGATCATCAGCATTGATGTCCAGCTCATTCCAGTGATTAACTAACCCGGGTAAACTCTCAGCTTCCTCTCTGCTAATGGCATTGTCGTCATTAGTATCAAGTATGCTAAATGCATCAGTGACTGCAAATGCTGTTGCGCTGTATACAGCCAATGGTAAAATCAACCAATTTTTCATGTCCGATCCTCCTCACCAGTGTCCATACATGCTTGATGCCGTTTGTGTAAATCCATTTACAGAGACCAGCCAAACTGAGCAAATTAAACGATGACAACAATTGCTTGTGAATCTGTATTAACTAATACGAAGCACCTTCCATGCCAAGCGTATTTTTTCTTACTTGTTCAACAGGTTATAAGAATTAAGCTTAAGATAATACATGTTTCAAGCCTTGAATCTCAATTAAAGTGTTACCTACCCCCAACGCCTGATTGACATTAACATCTTATCTTATTGATATATATAGATTAATAACTGTCTCTAATTGGAGACAGTTGTATCATGGTCTATACTTTAAACAGTATGTTCATCAGTGCTGCATACCGTTTAAACCATCATATGGCTGACTGATTGATTCGCTTCAAAACAGAATGGGCAGGAAATAAAACAGGAAGAAATGGACGGACTGATCTGGTTGCTGTAAGTTGAGCATCGAATCGGAGTTCAACGTATCACGTGATTTGAGACTCAGTACCGTTTATAGTTGACGTGTTGACCAGGTATTCTTTAATGAAAACCACAATTAGCTGAAATTGCCAATACAGTGTAATCGAACTACCATTTTAAAATGATTCGAACAGTCAGACCAAGCCTCTGCTCTGAAACCAAATCATGGCGACATACTTTATAAAGCCATCACGGAATCTTAGCCAGTTCAGCTTGATCAACTAGTAACACATTGAATATAAATTAATATTTATGAGTTTTTTCAATCAATATAAAATAGGGGCTGCGCTGTCATCTCCTGTGTGTTTATGAAGTTTTCCTCTACAATTTCGCAACTCACACTGTTAGGATTTATTCTGGTCATGTTACCGTTGGTCGGTGCCATCCTGAACACAACCTGGCAGGTTGACAAGCTGGCTAAACTAATGCACTCGGTTGTGCTGGAATCTGCAGAAGCCAGTGAAGCCGGACGAATGATTCAGAGCAAGCTGATCAACGTTGAACGCAGCGCCGGACAATACCTGGTTTTGAGTGAAGATGATGTCTTTCAACGTTATACAGAACAACGCAATCAGCTAACTGATGCGATAGACAATTTGATTCAGCTCAATCTTGGTGAGGATTTATCAAGACGTCTTGAAACCCTGCAGAGCTCTGAGAGCGAGTTATTTGAAAGCCTCAAGCATATCAAGCAGGCATCACCCGAGCAAGTTGAACAACTTACTGAAAAAATTCGTTTACTCGCAGATATCGCTCAACCATTACCTCTGGAAGTGACTTATGCCATCACTCATCAGAGACAGGAAATCGATGAGAAAATTACCGATATTCAACGCTTGTTGCTGTGGCAAGTCGTTGCGCTGATACCATTGGCCATATTATTGGGAATCATCATCAGTGTATTGCTCAATCGACCGATGAACCGACTCAAAAATGCCATTCACCGGCTTGGAGATGGTGAATTAACGACTCCGGTTGTGGTCAGCGGACCTCAGGATATCCATGATCTGGGGCAACGCCTGGACTGGCTAAGACAACGGTTGGCCGAACTTGATGAACAAAAGCTGCTGTTTTTACAACATGTCTCACATGAACTGAAAACACCACTGACAGGGATTCGTGAAGGCACGGAATTATTACTTGATGGCGTCATTGGCAAACTGTCTGGTGAACAGGCTGAAGTGCTTGAAATCATTCGTGACAGCAGCCTGCAATTACAATCCCAGGTAGAAGCGTTATTGGGTTTTAACAGTGCTTTGCTACAAAAAAGCCCGTCACGTAACGAACGACTGCGCATTGACCGTTTGATGGATGAAATCATCGAACAACATCAACTCGCTGCCCGCTCAAGACAAATAGACATCATGGCGCAGATTGAGATTGCAGTCTCCAAGGGAGACAAAGAGCAACTCAAAGTGCTCACCGGGACAATTTTATCCAATGCGATTAAATATTCTCCCAGCGGAGGAACGATATACGTTAAATTAAGGCAAATGAGAAAGAAAATCGTGATTGATATTATCGATTCCGGACCCGGGGTTCATGAAAATGATCAAAAACAGATCTTTGAACCTTTCTTCCAGGGTCGCAATACACCGAATACGCATGTCAAAGGAACTGGACTGGGTCTGGCTATTGCCAGTCGTTACGCACGTCTGCACCATGGAGAGGTCTTGCTCCAGCAAACCAAAAAAGGCGCACATTTCAGAATTATTCTTCCCGCTGAGCACATTAATCGTGAAGCAATGGAAGCAGAGGTCAAAGACAATTTAGAGACACACACATGATAAAAAAACCACTGATCCTGGTCTTGCTGTATTCAATCCTGGTGACGGCTTGTACACATTTCGATCAATCAAAAACAATCAAAAAAGATTTACCTGTACGCAACCGCCAACAGGCTTCAATACCAAAATTTTTGCCGGCCAAAACCGGTTGCGACATTATTCATTATTATCAGATTATCTCGGGATTGACCGAAAACCAGAGAAATCAAACGGCTATTGAGCTGCAGACAATGCTTGATCAATCATTGCAAAAAAACGCGTGCTATCAGATCAAGCTGGCCATTTTGCTTAGCGCTCCATACAGTCCAATCCAGGATGACAAGGCTTCGATTGATTTACTGGATGACTTCATTAAAAATACCAGTGATCAAACTCCGTTGCCTTCTGATAAAATATTTGCAACATTTCTCAAACAGTTTGTTGAGGAGCGTTCGTTGATACGTTATCAGCATTCAAAAACAAAAAATGTTTTGAAACTGCAACAACAGGAATCCGAAACTGTCTCAGAGGAGCTCGCTAAAACCAGACAGCAATTACAACAATTAAAGTCGCTGGAGTCCGAGTTAAATCATCAGGAAAAACGCATTTCCAATCAACCAGCCAGTTAAACGCACTATCGAGCATGACAACCCAAAACAAGATCTTACTTGTCGATGACGACCCTGGATTGTTGAAACTTCTGGCGATACGTCTGGAGTCTGCTGATTTCCAGATCAAAACGGTCGAGTCCGGTCCCAAAGCACTGGCGATCATGGCAACCTATCACCCTGATCTGATTATCACCGATTTGCGTATGGACGGGATGGATGGAATGACATTGTTCAAGACCATCCATCAGAAATATCCATTGTTACCCGTTATCATTTTAACTGCGCACGGTTCAATTCCCGATGCTGTTGATGCAACGCATCAAGGTGTGTTCAGTTATCTGACAAAACCTTATGACAGCAAACAGCTCATGGATACTGTCAGTGCCGCGCTCGTTCATCAGTTTCGTCCCGAGCTCAGTGACCAGGGCATCGAAGATGCCGAGTGGCACTCCAAAATCGTGACCCAGAGTACGGTCATGATCGAATTAAAAAAACAGGCATGGAAAGTCGCTCAATCCGATGTCAGCGTATTAATCCAGAGCGACAGTGGAACCGGTAAAGAATTGCTTGCCCACGCCATTCATAAAGCCAGTCAACGCCAGGCTGGACCTTTCGTACCGATTAATTGCGCAGCGATACCCGGTTCATTACTGGAGTCGGAATTATTCGGGTACCGAAAAGGCGCGTTTACCGGGGCTGACAGACACCACCGTGGTTTATTTGAAGAAGCTGATGGCGGCACTTTATTTCTGGACGAAATCGGAGACATGCCGCTTGAATTCCAGTCCAAGCTTTTACGAGTACTGCAGGAAGGCACCATTCGTCCATTAGGAGAAACCAAATCCATTTCTGTCGATGTTCGAATTATATCTGCAACTCACAAGGATCTGGACGTTGCTGTCGAGGTGGGAGAATTCAGGGAAGACTTATTTTACCGCTTGAATGTGGTGTTACTGGAGCTGCCATCGCTGACACAGCGCAGTGAAGATATTCCGTTACTATCCAATCATTTTTTGAGTACAATTCGCAGTCGCAATCCAAATTGCATCGCCAAGAGCTTTTCACCGGATGCCATGGAGGCACTGATGTCTGCACCCTGGCCTGGAAATGTCAGGCAATTGTTAAATGTCGTCGAACAAGTGACGGCACTAACGACAACAGCTGTGATCTCCGGGTTAATGATCAAGAAGGCATTACGGGGTAAAACACGGAAAATACTGCCTCTGGTGGAAGCACAACGGAAGTTTGAGTGCGAGTATTTGATTGATTTAATGCAAATCACGCATGGCAACGTGACCCGCGCTGCAAATCTTGCGCACAGAAACCGGACTGAATTCTATAAACTGCTCAACCGGCATCATCTGCAAGCCGATTCTTTCAGGCAACAGTCCTGATTCACGCTAGAAACAAACTCCTGCCAGGACAGCCTCTAAGCAATTGTATGGCAGTGAGAGCATCAGACTATACAACACGGCATCAATTGACTTTTGTTTGGAACTCCAGGAAGTATTGATGCCATCATTGTAAAATTAAAACAAACAAGCAAGTTCTGTCACATAAGTCAACGTTATCCCTTTTCAGGCTTTCCCTTGTCAGGATGATAGAGTTTGGTCACTTTCATATCTTTCGTTTTATCTCCGGACACCGAACTGATTTTGGCAATTCCTTTTTTCTCAACCTGATCAATTCGAATGATTTCGTGCATCGGGATAAACGCTCGCTTAACCCCTGAAAATTCGGATTTAATCTTTTCTGCTGACGGGTCAACGAGAATATCGCTGGTTTCGTTAAACAAAAAACCTTCCACTACAACAAATCCATATAAGTCTCCTTGAAACACATGTTTCGCATAGACTTCATAAATTTCCTGCTGATTATTAAATGTGATTTTGTAGATATGTTTTGACAATTGTCGCGCCTTTCAAGCAAATATAACAACTTTAACACTGATTAGTTCTGTTTTGTCAGAAACCGATATCAATCACTGGGTATCCTCCGGACTCTGATTGCGTAAGTGTCAATTATTTTAGCAGATTAAGCTCATCTCAAATGAATTGACTGTTATACGTTGAAAACTTCTGATATAGACTTTTGAAATAATAGGTCTTATTGATATTGGCTCAATATATGCTGTATCTTAATTGTCCAGAATCAACAATTAGACATTGTATTGACAGGCCTACGACACTCATCCATTTCTGGATGGCTGCCGAGATCAGGATAAAACAATTCAGGAGTCAGGCTTGGGTGTTTGATCAGCCAGACATCTTTATCATACTGATGCACTTGCCCATCAGTTTTAAAGCACTGATCCTGATTTAACAATAATTATCTGTATGTCTAGTAGCCAATTGGTTTTGTTGCTGGTAATTTCCTGCTCCTTGGTTCAACCAGCACGGAACACAACTCAACTGCTTTGTCTTGGTTGATTCTGGCTATTTTAATGTACCAATGTATGAATCCCTATTGCCACTGCACAGGCATTTCCTGCCAGCTATCAATGTCTGCTTTGGAGCGTATTGAACGCGATTCCATCAATCGATCCAGATAATGAGTGATTGTTTCTGCACAATCGCTGATTTTTTCCAATAAATGATCCGGGCTTTCCAATTTGAGCTCTTCAAGTAATAGATCCATTTCCTGTTGCGGAAATTCAGTAACAGGCATCTCATCCTCTCCGAACAAGCGGATCCATACCTGCAGACACCGCCAAAACTGAACAATTGAATATAAATCTCTGTAATCTGAATCCCCGGACAGCGATTGCACCAATCCGCTATAGTCAAATCTAACCCATTCAGGGTTGTCCGGTAATTTCATCAACGCCAGGCAAGCACATAAATAATCGGTTTCCATTAAACCACCCGGCCTTAGTTTTATAGCCAGGTTCTGTCGTGAACTGTCTGTAATCCGTTGCTCGCGTATACGATCGAGCATTTTCCAGGCATCGTTGATACATTGCTGCTGGTCTCTGGCTTGAGTCAATACACGATGACGTATTTCAGTCACCTGCTGTCCGATTGCTGACTGCCCGGTGACATATCGCCCGGGTACCAGAGCAATATGCTCCCAGGTTTGAGCGCTGTGCAGATGATATTTTTGAAAACTGCCAAGGCTGACAGTTGGCGGACCACTACGACCCGAAGGACGTAATCGCATATCCATTTCATAGGCAATCCCCTCCTTCATGCGGGTTTCCATAAGATGTTGCAAGCGTCTGGCAAAGCGGTTTGCCGGCTCAATCTGTTCCAGCGATTCAGCGATAAAAATCAAATCCAGGTCAGACAAAGGCGCCATGCTTTTCATACCCAGCTTACCGAGGCCCAGGATCGCAATCGGACTGTTGTCCATTTGCATGTTTTCGCAATTAACCTGTAAAGCCAGATTCAGCGTATTTTCGGCAATTGCAGTTAATCGTTCGTGTAATTGAGTCGTTGTCAATTGCGCCCGCATCAATTGAAGATAACTGACATATAACTCTTCATTGACGAATCGTCTTAATCGTTCGGCTCTGATTTCTATCTGCGTGTTTTGCAGAATAAACCCGGAGCGATCATGCATTTTATCCGGATGCTGATGATCATGCGTAATCAATACATCGATGATATGTGGAGACTGATGTAACAATGTTGCCATTGGTCCGGATAGCAATAATGGCCGGATCATGGATCGCAACAACATCGGGTGTTCTTTGAGTAATCTGAAATACTGACTACCGACAGGTAACGTCCTGAAAAATGCATCGACAGCGACAATTGCTTCACTGGGGTCCTGCCCGCTTGCTGTTATTTCTTCAGCCAGATATTCAAACAATTGTGTAAACGTATCAGCTTCGACATTGGCAACCCCATAAATCTGGAATCCAGAATTCCAGGCATTAACAATATCTCTTGCAGCGACTGTCAGTTCATTATCCAGCAAGCATTCAGTATTAATGTGTGAAGACTCGTCAGCATCGTTATCAGCGAAACATGCATCGAATTCACCGGCAACAAACTGGCGATTCAGGAATAATAACTCAGTCAGGTCAGACCAGTTCCGGATTGCCAACAGATGTAACAAGTCCTGTTGTTTTTCCGGGTCTGAAGGCAAACGATATTGTTGCTGGTTATCCAGCATCTGTACCGCATTTTCTGTGCGTCTGAATAACTGGTAAGCTGTCTTTAACTGTTCTGCAATATCCGATTCAACAAGGTTTAATTTAACCAGTTGTTGCAGTGTTTGAAGTGTATTGGGATTCCTTAGCACAACATGCCGCCCTCCCCAGATTAATTGCATGGCATTAACAATAAACTCGATTTCACGAATACCTCCGCGACCGAGTTTAAGATTAAAATCCAGGCAGTCCTCAGTAATACTATGATTCCGATGGCGGGCTTGTTGCAGTCCCGGGTGTTCGAGGTTTATTTTCTTTTTTAACTGGGCCAGTTCATCAAACGCGGTAAAATCCAGATTGATCCTCCAGATATAACTATCCATTTCAGTTAAAAACAAGTCTCCGCAACGCGAATCTCCAGCGACGACTCTGGCCTTGATCATAGCCAGTCTGTGCCAGGACAGTGACCTGAAATAATAAAACTGCAAGGCTGCGGATACTGATATTGCCAGAGGTGTCACCGAAGCTTCCGGGCGTAATCGCCAATCAACTCTCCACACGAAACCTTCACCAGTCTGTTCAGAGAGCAATCGAGTCACTCGTTTTAAAATTCGTGTACAGACATCTGTTTTACCATGTATTCTGGATACTGGAACCAGATCTGCATCATAAAAAGCCACCAGATCGATATCGCTGGAAAAATTAAGATCTTTTCCGCCCAGCTTGCCTAATCCAAGAATAAACAAACCAGGCACCTGCTGATTGAAATCTTCTGGAATATCACTACATAAATTTTGAATTTCAGGTGATCGCCATGCCGCTCTCAGGGCAAAATCAATACTGGCATCTGCAAACCTAGTCCACCAGCTGCCTGCTTCCTGAAAGTCCAGACAACCTGATAGCGAAGCAACTGACCACAACACCGTAAAGTGTTGTTTTTGTTTGCGCAAATACAACATTGCGGAATCGTCAATTGTCGATTCAATGGATGCTTGAAAACCCTGTTCAAATTGATCAATAATCGATTGCAGAGCTTCTCGCAATTGCTGCTTGCCCAGCTTTTCTTCCTTACAATCAATTACGGACAAGTCTTCATTGTTGTTTTCCAGTAAACGCCTTAAATAGGTTGAAGCGCTTATTCGATTAATCAGGTCTGTGTCGCTTGCAGATTTATTCATAATCCTTCATTATTGTTCTGTTCCTGACGTTTCAGTATGAACCAATAAACCAGTTGAATTGTATTGAAACAGGAGTGATGCAATCAATACTGTTTTAAAAATCACCGAGTGTACGGACAAATTTCAAAGTCCTTGTTTTATCAGGGACGGCACACAAAGTGTTGACTAAATACAGACTCTTCACAAAAAACATGACAAATTAACCATTGCTGTACGTGATATGGAGTTAGACAGTCACTGAATAAACTGGTAATGTTTTGTCATTTTCGAATTGTTACCTTATGTTACAAATCATTATTGACATCAATATTTACACCGTGTCATTGTTTTGTCCCCACTCAAGTCAAAGATGTTAGTTTAGTATGGTCGTTAACACAACAGAGGCTCAAAATCCCCAGCATACACCAGAGCTGGGTGATCTGTTAGTCCAGTATCTCAAACAGTTAAAAGTCGAATATGTATTTGGTGTGCCCGGTGGTGCGATTGAACCCCTTTATAATGCACTTGCCAGGAGTGAGCGTAAAAACGGTCCACGTCCTATCACAGCCCGTCATGAAACCGGGGCCGCTTTTATGGCTGAAGGATATACCCGGCAAACAGGAATTATGGGGGTCTGTTGCGCAACAACCGGTCCAGGCACCACCAACCTGATTACCGGTGTCGCTTCCGCCTACGAAAACCAGATTCCCATGCTGGTCATATCAGCACAAACTGCACTCCCTCATTTTGGTCGCGGTGCTTTACAGGATTCTTCTTGTTCCGGTATCAATACAGTGGCGATGATGCATCATTGCACTCGACACAGCACGTTGATCTCTCACGTCAAACAATTCGAGGAAAAGCTGGTCACCGCCATTATGACCGCGCACCAGGCTCCCAATGGTCCGGTTCATTTAAGTGTGCCAAGCGATATTATGCGTGCCTATGCGCCAACGCCAATTCCTACGTATGATTTACCCAGTCTGATCAGAAATGGTTCGGTCTCGGACCTCAATGCCATCGAGAGATTCTGCTCTCTGCTCGAGCGCAAAAACAACATTGTCTTTGTAATTGGTCCGGACTGCAGCCAAGCCGTTGCTAAAATTCTGGAACTGGCCAAACGCATTGACGCCAAAGTCGTCACCACACCAGATGGAAAGGGTCTGGTCAGTCCTTATCACCCCTTGTATCGTGGAGTCACCGGATTTGCCGGTCACGATTCAGCCAGCGAATTATTATCCGATTCAGAAACCGAGTTAATTGTTGCCATTGGCACCAATCTGGGGGAATGGGCGACAGGCGGCTGGAATCATCATACAATTCTGAATAACCGATTGGTGCATATCCAGGCTTCAGATGACAAGTTGACCCGCTCGCCTATGGCTCAATTACATATACAGGGTCAATTACGCATTATTTTTGACAATACACTGAAACATTTCCAGGGTAATCAGCTCTCTGAAATTATCGAACCTGAAACAGAACGACAATCGGCACAGGAAGAAAAGGATAAGGTTGTACCAATCAGTGATTTCAAGCTTCCCTTTCGCATGCGAGACGAATTCAAATGTTATAATGACAAAACACCAATCAAGCCCCAGCGCTTGATGCGTTTACTCACTGAACTATTCCCCCCGCAAACCTGTTATATTGCTGACAACGGCAACAGCTGTGCCTGGGCCATCCATTACCTGCAGCCTTTTGAACGTCGCATCTCCGGCAAGCGCTGTTACCGTTCTGGATTATTCTGTATGTGTCAGGGCTTTTATTCCATGGGCTGGGCAATCGGGGTGGCAATCGGAATGTCATTTGCAGATCGTAAACGACCCACAGTATGTATTACCGGAGATGGATCACTGCTGATGAGCGGCCATGAAATCAGTGTCGCTGTCCAGGAATGTCTTCCAGTTATTTTCGTGATACTTAACGACAGCAGCTATGGCATGGTCAAACACGGTCAATTGCTGGGTCAGGCCGAATCAACATCATTCAAACTCAACCAGGTTGATTTTGCGACCTACGCCAACTCAATTGGCGCCACAGGCATTCAAATTACTACCGGAGAAGAATTAAAAGCTGTTGATATCGATGCAGCTTTGTCACGACCCGGCCCGACTGTACTTGATATTCAAATCGATATCCAGGAAATCCCGCCGATCAGCAGCCGTGTTTTTGTTTTGAATAACAACGCATGAGCGAAGAAGTCATCCACAGTAAAATCTGGAATGAAGTCGCAGAAGCGGATAATCCGTTTCAAGCCAAACAATGCCTGGTTTCTGGTTACGATGTCTATGGGGATTTACTGGGTAAAGCGAGCTGGATTGATTATCTCTATTTGTTATTCAAACTGGAGCGACCGACACCTGAGCAAGCCCGATTACTGGAAACACTTGCTATCGCAATCGCCAATCCCGGAATTCGTGATCACAGTGTCAGAGCAGCAAATTGCGCCGGAGTCGGTGGTTCCACAGCAGCATCCTGCCTGATGGCGGCTCTTGCAGTCGGTGCAGGTCAGCTTGGAGGTGCCCGCGAAGTTTTTCTTGCCATGCAAACCTGGCAAACATGTGGACGCGATATCGATAAATGGCGACAATCGATTGTCTCACCCGAACCAGAAGAACGCGCCGATGTCTGGCCGGAAATCGAACATCCACCCGGATTTGATCCACATGGAGCCAGTTGCCCCGCACCAGTCCGGCAAACCTTAAGCGCATTGCTTGACTGTCATTCCGGCGGGGCACTGGAATGGCTGGACCAAAACCGCATCACGCTGGAAAACCATGCTGATTGCCCGTTGGCAATGACCGGTGTCAGCGCTGCGGCTTTGACCGATCTTGACATGACCCCGGAGCAAGGTGAGATGTTGTTTCTGTTATTGCGTTTACCTGGCGCAGCCGCGCATTCGCTTGAACAACGAGACTACGGCTGGCGCAAATACCCTTTTTTTGGAGACAGTCTGATTCTGACAGACGACCCTGGCCCACCTGCTGCATCAAATTCCGATACAATCCAGACATGAGAGGCCCTCAACAACTAAAAGACGCGGAAAATCACTGGGAAACAGATATCGGCGCATGGTTTCCCGGAGAACGCGTCGTATTTCGTGGCAAAGACTTGTTTCACGAGCTGGGCGACAGTTCCTGGATGGGATTGTTGTTATTTGGCATCACCGGCCGCGAATTCAACGACAAACAAATCCGCTTATTTGAAGGAATATGGACTATCTCAACAAGTTATCCAGACCCTCGAATTTGGAACAACAGGATTGCAGCTCTGGCTGGAACATCCAGAAGCACTGGAAATTTATCCATGGCGTCTGCTATTGCTGTATCTGATGCTTTAATTTATGGGCAAGGCCCGATGATCAAAATTATCGACTTTTTGTTTCGGGCAAATTCTAGATACGAAAAAGGCGCTAATATTAAAAAGATTATTGACGATGAAATAAAAAAACAAAAAATTTACGGTTTTGGACGCCCGTTAGTCAAATCAGATGAACGAATAATACCTTTAAAAAAACTGGCTGAAGAACTTGGGTTTGGCAAAGGAAAATACATCAGTTTTTTATCTCTTCTAGAAAAAGAATTACTTGATTCCAAGTTGAATTTGAGAATGAATATAGCTGCTATGGATGCAGCTCTAGCTGCGGACCAGGGCCTAGATAGAAGACAATTTTATAACTTTATGAGTTTATGTTTTTGTATAGGGTTCCAGACTTGTTTTATAGATGCTTTTAGCAAAGAACCCGGGACTTTATTTCCTTTAAAATGCAATAAAATACAATATGAAGGCATTAAAAAAAGAAAGTGGACCGATAATTAAAATTGTTTTTAGAATTAATCAAAACATGATTTCTATTTTATTTATCTTAAGATTTTTTGAGTCTGGGATCCGACAGGCTTTGTGCTTATTTTTTAGTTCTCCTCCACATTGTTTCATAATTTACAGT
>JAHZJL010000027.1 GCA_022600935.1 Gammaproteobacteria bacterium | reverse complement strand
TTCATTGCTTGGCATGTCTGAAATGTTGACCCGTGTCGGATCACCAAAACCGAGTGCAATATTTCCGGTGATTTTACTGGAATCCAGATTCAGGAATTTATTGTCCGGAAAAACTCCGGTATTCAGATTGTAAAGATAGTAATAGGCTCTGCCAAAACATTCACCGGATGCCTGGACGCTGACAGGCAGAATGACACTGTTGGATACAATCTGTGCAGCATCGGTAATTCTTGCATCAGCGGGTAAGCTCTGAATGCCATTGGCGGAAACATTGGTGAAAAAGCCATCGTTGTCATTATCAGTTGGCGCACCGCTGGTATCGGCAGTATAAGTTCCGGAACTGTTCCAGCTTCCAGCGCCTCCGACATAGCTGGTCCAGCGTTTGTCCCAGTTAGTGGTGGAACTGTTGTAATCCAGTAATGTTAGTCTGAACTCTGATTGCGCACGTAGATAATACAGTCTGCCTGAAGTTGAACTGGATGCACCCAGGAACAGGATGGGTTCAGCTGCGCCTAATTGACCAACTGTGCTGCCTTCCAGTGCAGTTATTAAATTGGCGGCCGTATCGAGCGTTCCCCCAGTCAATAATGCAGTGCGCTTGATGTTGCCATTGACATCACCAAGATACAGCGTTTTCGCAGCCGGACCACTGGCGTCATCGAAATTCTGAATGACATACGGCGTTGACGTCGCGTAGTAGTTAAGCGCGACACTGGTATTGGTTGCCGCTGTCGTGATTTCCCGAATCACCAATGTTGACTGGCTATTGTTATTACTCACCAAATACGTGACATATGTCATGTCATTGGCATCGCGGAAATAATCTTTTTCGCCATGATTCGGCGCTTCAGTATTGCTACCGCTATAATCTTGATCCCAAACCACAGAATCCAGGTTACCATTACTATCAAGTTTGAGTGCATATTGGCCCAGGCCATCTTTATAACTGCCAATCACGTAGGTGGCAAAATTGCCTAACGCATCCTTGACATCAATAATGTCCACAGTGCCACGCATGTATGCATAGCTCTGAAATAAGCTGAAGTCTTTCAATTCTTCAGCCAGAGTACGTGGCATCCAGCCCCAGGCTAATTGCCCCGTGGATTGATCGAATGCATACAGAAATCCATCATCACTGCTAACCAGAATTTTCTCACTGCGAGAGGAAATCGTGCCGTTATAAAATGTGCGGTAAGCAGTGTCAGTCAAAAACAGACCCATATTATTCATCTGGGTCAGCAGAGCAACATCATTGCCGCGACTCATTGCTCCGAGCCATGAGCCATTGGCGCGGCCCGCCAGATATGCGCCGCCATCAACTGACGGATCAAGTGTATATTCCTTGATTTTTGCAACGGTTGGGCTGGCGCCTGCTACAAAAGCTGCATCATCAAGACTGTTAAACAGAATTTTGGAGCCACTGGCATCGGTGGAATACAGTTTGTTTTGTCGTTTGGTAGCATCCATCAAAGTCGCTGCATCCCATGCCACAGCTGATCCCACAGCCCCATTACTCTGGACTGAATAGGCTTTTAAATGACCCGCACTGTTTGGCAGCGGAGAGTTGGAAGCAACGAAGACTTTGTCGCCAGAAGTGACCTGAACGGGAATACCGGCTGCGATTTCGCTAACTTCACCTGAAAGCGATGTACATGAAGCCACAGAAATCTTGTAATCTTCAACTTCACCATCATTGGCCAGGCCGGTTGGGGAATTACAGTCACCCAGTTGCGAACACAGCCTAAAGCGACTGGGTAAGTCGCCTGCTGACGCGGTTGCCGGAACTGTGACTGAAATCGTGTTTGTGCCAGTCGTTACGGCAACTTCGTTAGCGATTAGTTCGCCAGGGTCGTCAAAATCACCATCCAGATTCCAGTCGATCCATGAACTCAGGTATCCAGTGCCGTTGACTTCAACATCGAGTGTTTCGACCTGGTTAGTGGTCCAGGCTGTTGATGGCGGAACCACTCCACCTTCATCATCGGTACCGTTATTGTCATCCCAGTCGGCAGACGCAGAAAAAACTGTATTGACATCGTCATCTGGCGCTGAATTACCTAAATACAGGCTGATTGTATCCGGAATAATATGCGCTGGATTGCCATAACTGGATAGCGCATCACCAAAATCCATTTCACTGGGAACGGAAACAATGACATTGGATAATAGAATTAAATCGCCGTTAGAACCTGCATTAATATTCATGGACGTTGAAGACGCTGTGAAATTACCATTCAAGCGATCTATATCAAGTGCAGAACCTGCGGAACTGTCCGCAAAGTCTGACCCATAGTCAGGAAAATTGGAATCTGATGTTGTTAAAAATTCACCGAGAATACCAGGGTCACCTTGAATTGCGACCAAAGACATGGAGCCATTGGTACGTAAAGCCGGAACATTGTAATCGGTTACCGGTGCGACAATATTGGAGAAAACGAATCCGACCATACCATCGTAAATATAGATTTTTTGTCCGGCTGATTGGGTAGGGTCTTCATAGACGACTACAAGTGACCAACCTCTTACATTTTCTTCTGTATATGCACAAGCAGATTCTGAAGCACCTCCTGCAACATCAACTGTATATGTTCCATTAGGATTGCTGCTGATCTGTGAGGTTACATCGGTAAAATGACCTGCATATTGGGCGAGTCCTCCATCGAAAAAAATAGAAGAGCTTAATTGGCGAGTTGCATTAATCGTTAATGGTGTTCCCACAAAATTGGCTGATACTGTAGAAGAAAGAGTGTTATAAGGATAATAGTCTGATGCAGTCTCATTTTTTTCCATTGCATACCAGTATAGATAAGCTGCCTTCACTGTAACTCCAGCTGGTATGTTTAATGCCGATGAGGATGAATTGCTCAATTTACAGTTATTATAACCATTGGTTTCTACAAGCTCAGAACTACCTATAACCGCATAATCCATTTTTCCGGCAAACGTGCTGTAAAGTGAAATTGGAGTGTCCCAGGTTGAATTTGCTGAATTTAATGTCAGATAATGAGATTCATTTTTGCAATCGCCTACTGGAGGCTGCGCCACGCTGCAGTTTTGTGCAGTTGGCAAATTTACACCGTTGCCGTTTCGCGTACACCAGTCGATTTGTGAGCTGAAACTGGCAGAACCAATGTTTTCAACATTGTCGTTATCGATGTAGATATAACCGTCACCATGAGTACCACCACTGCCGCTTGCCAGGTCAGTATAATTTCCGTTACAGATTTGCACTGCAGATTCAGAAAAAGTCACTGTCCCCTGTACTTCAAAATTGGCATTGTCGATGATGATTAAGCCCTGGTTGATGTTAACCTGGCCGTTGGCATCTTCCATTTTTATGTTTTGATTGTCGATGACCAGAACTGCATTGACATTAAGCGTTCCGTTTTCAATGAACAAACTGTCTCCACCATAGGTGACGCGATGATTGATAGTGACCTGATCTCCACCTAAAAACCGGTCCGGAACCAGACCGCTTTGCCAGGTTGAAGCATTATGCCAGTTGCCATCCGCTATTGTGGTATATGTTGTTGCATATGCCAGACTTTGAGGCGCCAGCAGTAAAAACAATACACTGTAAATGATGGACAAGATTGAACCTGACCCAGATAAACCAGCTGCATTCCATGTTTTGTTCTGCCTGATTGGAGCAGAACAGTTAGAACCGGTTCGTTTAATATTTGATTCTTTGATTAGCGTATCCATTGACTACACCTCTGGCTTGAGGGAAAAATCCAGTCCAAAACAGCTTCCTTTTAGTGGGCTTGGTTGACGGAATTTATGATTAAAATTGTTTATAAATTTCTTGAGTTGAATACTCAGTCTGAAGTATTCGTTAATATTTGTTTTACAGTGATCTGACATATTCAGTAATTACTAGACATTTAATGTATATATGTTTATTTTGCCGGGTCAACGAAGCAACTGAATTTGGGAATAACCTGCAATTCAACAATGACCTGACTGGTATCCGTGCTGCCTTTACCTGCTCCGACAATGGTGAATGGAATACATTTTTTGTTTTCACTGCCTTTGCGATCAATTGGGCTGTGCATACCGATTGCGTACTGCGGAGTGGTTGAAAGCTGCATGGGATTGGTATTGTCGGTAACAAAGGACAGTGATGTCGTTGAGATATTGTTCGGCATCAGCGCCCGCTTGCTGGCTGTGTTCCATGGCCAGTTATTGGTGTTGTAAATCGCGTTCCAGTCTGCGAACAGTTTGTTGCCTGAAACTGTGCCAGTTGGTCTCAAGTCATACAGTCCGTTTTTTGAAACGTTGACAATATAATCTTCAATTGATGTGCCACTGTTTGTTTTAAGTATTGACCAGGCATAGCGACTGGCTGATTCTGCGGCTTGCAAAGCCTTGTTGCGTTCCATGGAATTCAAGACCATCTTTTCCTGAAAAGTCACGGTTTGAGTACTCATCAACGCAACCATCGTCATGACAGTGAGAATAATGAGTCCTATTGCCAGAGTCGCGCCGGCTTGAGCGGTTCTGGAAGCTGGTCCATTTTGCATAATTGTGTGCTGTATAATTTTCATGAAGCTTCACTTGTCATGACAAGGTCCGGTTTCTGATCGCCATAAATCCACTGAATTCCCGTTTCAGCCTGCGATCAGCATTTGCTGAGGGAGTTGTGTCCTTGGTGAATGTAAACGCACTGGAATCGAAGCTATATGATTCCTTGGTTTCAGCCAGCGTTTGACTCTCACTGATCATCAGCAAGGCAACCCGGATACTGATCACTGCATCCCAGTCAGCAACTGAATCTGCATCCTGGTAAACATCGGCATCACTGTCATTATCCGTATCGACGCCATATTGAAACTGCATGTTTTGTACATGACTGACTAACTGGTTTTCGACCAGCGAGGCAACAGATCCGGCACTGTTAACTGTTAAACTGGCCTGGAACAGACCGGGAATTCCAGTCGCATCGTTTTTGATGTAATAAATGGTTGAATTTAATTTGGCTATTTCGGCATTGGTACCGTAACTGTTGGAGACAGTGCCTGTTGAATTGCCTGGCGTCATAGAGCTGCCCGCATGCAATATTGTTGTCACTCCACTGTTATTGCTGACCGAAGACGCTTGAAACATGGAAGCTTTTTGGCAATCGGCAACAACCAGTAATTCACCTTTTTTAAATCTGTTTAACGGTTCATCTATTGTGAACGTTGCATTATCCGGGTTGGTTTTAAGCGGAACACCATCTGTCATGCCTTTGATTACAAGGACATCCGTATCCTCGATTAGTCCTGAGATAACCCCTCCGCTAGCACTATCACTGATGTTGAAGCTACTGCTGACATCATTAAACCCCTGAATCGTAGAGGACAGATTCCAGGCGAAAGCAGTTGCCGAATTCAATGTGTTTTCCAGACTGCTGCCAAGTTCGTGATAACAACCACTGTAGTCAGCCATTCTGATTTCAGTGGTCAATGTATTAATAGCCATTCGGCCGTTTTGCTGAATTTTGGCTATGCTCATTTGCAAACTGTTGGTTGTTCTGCTGGACAGGAAAATTTCCATAATTCCACCAACCAGCACCACTCCAACTGTCATGGCAATCATCATTTCAACTACTGAGAAACCCGATGTTTTGCGGTGCATTAATTGAAGCGAGATTTTCATAGTTGAGCGCTCAGAATCAGATGTTTGGTTGAGCTGCTGCCTTCTGCGCGGGAATCATCCCATTCCACTCTGATTGCACAGACAGCATTGGCATCACAATTAATTGCTGCTTTGGCGTTTGGTAGATTGTCATCAATCTGTTTAAACCAGCGATATCGATCAGTTTCGGCAATGGTGGGTGTGCCAGAAGGCGTACTCAAGGCACTGAAAGAACTGAGGTCGATGTTATAATTGCCGGCAATGGCCTGTTGGCGGTTAGCCCGCAAATAATCGATCATGTCATTACTGAATATTGTGCTTTTGGATCTCAGAAAGCTGCTGTCGTTGTTCTTAAGGCTGGACATTTGCAGGCCAGCAATACCTAACAATCCAATCGAAACAATCACAACAGTGACCAGAACTTCGATAAGAGAGAACCCGGCCGACTGTGCATGATGGAAGTTGCTTGCCTTGTTATGATCAGTGATTGCAGTTTTCATCCGGTTTGTGTCTTCGTCTAAACATATAAAACCCAAATTGTTGTTAAAGAACTCATAATTTGTGTTGCAAAACGACTTACATTTAGAAAAGAGTCTTTAATACAATACAAATATCGACTCACTGCGAATTTTCTTTAGCCAGAATCAGCAATGAATAGCAAACTAATCGTTACAATTTGTCATATTGAGAAGTCAAATACTGGATCAGTTACTCATCATCACAAAGGGATGATGTAATCCATGACTGATAGTCTCAAAACTAGTATTGATGAAATTAAGGAAATGAAAATGGGTTTTCTGATAAAAGGATGTATTTATCAGATTAAGCGGAGGGTAAACTTAAAATGCGATAAGAAATTAAAGAAATCAGGAAGGTATTGTCAAAGAGATCAATAAGGTTGTGGGTAATCAATAACGCTGATACAGATGGTGTTAAATGTTATTTAACTGTATGAATAAAAAAGAAATTAACTGTATTGGATGTAAGATTCAAAGCTGCTGCCATTTGTTTCTGGAAAATGAATGTTTGTACCCGCACGCATGAAACGGGATTAACTGAAAACGATGTCAGTATTATTAAGCACTGGTAAAACTATTGTATACAGCAAGTTATCAATTAGTGATTGCCCGATGAAATTGAAGTTGTATCAGAATGGTTTAACAGTGGCCAATATAATTATGGCAATCAGGAAAAAAACCGGGATTTCGTTTATCCAGCGAAAAAAAACATGACTATGGGTATTCGCATCATGTTTAAATGCCAGTAACCATTTCAGGCAAAGCATATGATAGCCGATCAGAAGCACAATCAGTGTCAGTTTGATATGCAGCCAGCCACTTGATTTATAAAGCACCCAGGCGTAATCGCCCAGCATCCAGACTCCGAATACAATTGTCAGTACCATTCCCGGAGTCATAATTCCGAAAAAAAGTTTGCGTTCCATTATCTTGAACCGCTCTTGACCGGCTGTGTCCTCAGTCATGGCGTGATAGACAAACAGACGGGGTAAATAAAACAGACCGCTGAACCAGGTCACCATAAAAATCAAATGTAGTGCTTTGAGCCAGAGCATGATCAGAATTCCGATTGTTGATTGATTAGTTTGCGTAATTGATCCAGGTCAATTTGCCCTGTGATTGTATCAATAATATAACCGTTTGAATTAATTAAAATACTGGTTGGTGTGTAGCGGATATTTCCGAATGCCGTTGTCACTGTAGCGTCCGGGTCAATCGCTACAGGATAGGGTAACTGCAATTGTCTGCTCAGTTGTACCACGCGACTGGGCATATCATAAGGCATTGCAACTCCGATGATCTGCATGGTTTTGGTTTTTTGTTGGCGATAAAACTCGGCCAGATGAGGCATTTCTTCCAGGCAATAAGCACAGGTTGAAGCCCAGAAATTGATTAGTACTGGTCGCCCACGTAACTCTGACAGTCTGATCTGCTCACCTGTAATGGTTTTAAACACCACATTTGCTGCTTGTCTTGGCGTGTGCAATTCACTCCAAAGAGATACAACCAGGGCAGTGATGAGTAATAATGTCAGACCGAGGAATAAGCGTTTAGGTGTCTGTTTCATTTAGGTTTTCTTCTGCTTGTTCCTGTTCTGCGTCTGCAATCACAAGTTCATCAGCCAGAGCCCGGTACAGCTGTGTTGGACACACGATACGCGATATTCTTGCTGCGATAAACGCTGTTGCCATTAACGCAAGCATGAGTTCATGGTTATTTGTGATTTCCATCATTAATGCAAATGAGGTTAATGGTGATTGCAAAACTCCTGCGAAATAAGCTGTCATGGACAGCAGGATCACCACTGTGGCGGGGGCGAAGTGAATATACTCGGACAGGCTGGAACCGATACCTCCACCAATGGCCAGAGACGGTACAAAGATACCACTGGGGATACCACTCACAAATGTAATAAAAGTCGCAGCAATTTTATACAGAGGAAATTCAAGCCCAGGAGAGTTGTGCGTGGTCAGAATTGATGTTGCGGCCAGGTAACCCGTGCCAATGCTTGAACCATCAGATAGCCAGGCTATTGTCGCCAGCAATAATCCGCAACATAATGCGACAACCAGGTAATGCAGATTGAGTTGCTTGATTTTGCGATGCGCAAACAGGCAGCAACGGCTGAACAATCCACCAATCACTCCGCCGATAACAGCACACAGCGGTATGACCAGCCAGCTGCCACTCCAGGGTAAGGCAGCTGAATGCTCTTGCAGGAAAATGTAATTCCCGGATAATGCGTATGCGGTAACTCCGGCGATAATAATAGCTGTGATGACCAGGCTGCTGATGTTAGCTTCCAGAGTCCTTCCCATTTCTTCGATTGCGAATAAAATTCCTGCCAGTGGCGCGCTGAATAACGCGGCAAATCCAGCTGCACTGCCAGCCAGTATCAGTCCGCGTTCCTGATAATGGGGTGGGAAACCGCCCAGTTTGCCGATCGAGGACATAATGGATGCACCAATCTGCACTGACGGCCCTCCCAGTCCAGCCGAAGCACCGGAAAAAATTCCGGCTACAGGTAACAACATTTTTCCGAAGGCAATTCGCAGCGATACCAGGTGTTTGCGTCGGGTAAAATCACCTGTGAGTTCCAGAGCGTGCTTCACTTCGGGTACACCACTCCGGCCAGTGCCAGGGAAGAAGCGTTTTGCCAGTATTGCAATGAGGATTAAACCACATGGTGAAATAATCCAGATGAGCCAGGGAGATTGATGTGTCAGATGTAAAATACTCGCTTCAGCCTGGTTAGCCAATTGGTTCAACCACCAGATCAGAATGCCGACTACCAGTGCTCCAAACCAGAAAATTAAATGCTGGGTCCACGGGTAATTAGAAATCAGATTTCGCTTCGATTTGGTTTCGCTCATTATCTGGTTTGAATCAATTGCAAACAGGATTAAACAGTAAAATAGCTAGTTGAATGATTATTGAATACGGGTTCGATGTTTCAAGTTGTTTTACAAAAACATAAAGTGCATGTCTGATATTGTCAATGTTGCTGTATATGGGCAGTGTTAATCGGCTCCGGTTCTTGTTGAATGAAGAGCTGCTAGCGTTGTCCAAAATAGGCTACACTTGGTAAAGTGATCAAAGTTAAATCAAACTAGACATCCATGATTTCAAATACAACAAAATTTCAGACAATTCTCGGATTCCTTACAGCATGCATGTTAATTGCCATACTGTTGAACTCTCCGAATGGTTTCAGTGCGATTTACCAGTGTAAAAACGCTGTTGGAAAAATTGCCTTTCAAGACCACCCCTGTGCAGATGCTGATATCAATGAACACCAGTATCGGGATAAAACCGGGACAGTCACGGTTGATGAGCGCAAACATTTCCTTTGGAAAGCCACACGACAAAACGATACCATATATTTATTGGGATCAATTCATGTTGGACGACCGGATATGTACCCGTTAAACCGGATTGTGACTGATTCATTTAATCAATCCGATGCGTTAATGGTTGAAGTGAATACAGAACTGGTTGACCAGCTTGAATTGGCACAAAAGATGAGCAATATCGGTATGTACCCTGCTGGTACAACGCTGGAAAGTCAGTTGCCTTCTGCGATCTGGGAAAAACTTGTTGCCACAGCCAAAGCTCTGAATGTTCCTGAATTACTGCTAAGACAGCAAAAACCCTGGCTGGCCAGTATTACCCTGGCCACAGCGATGATGACACAGAGTGGCTATCAATCTGAGTTCGGCATTGACAGGTATTTCATCAAACAGGCCAGTGCGCTGAACAAACCGATTATAGAACTGGAATCCGTTGCCAGTCAGATGCAATTATTCGCAAATTTTAGCACCCAGGAGCAAATCGACTTGTTATCCAATGGCCTGGATGAAATGCAAAAAGGCTCGATTATGCTGGATAAACTGGTGACCGCCTGGGTCGAGGGAGATCATCATGCATTGGACAAGCTGTCACGTGAGAGTATGGGGATAGACAGCAAGGAATCTTCACTCTATCAGTCCCTGATTGTGAAACGCAATAGAACCATGGCCGAGAAAGCCTTAAACGCTGTACAGGATCACAAAAACTATTTTCTCGTGGTTGGTGCCGCCCATTTAGTCGGGCCTCAAGGGATACCTGAACTTCTCAAAACTCATGGATTTGCTATTCAGGAATTATAGGTAAAATCTGGCTTTAATCAGGGGCCAAATGTTGACAATCGATAACTGTCAATACTGACTTGATCATTCTCTAATCCTTTCTCTTCCTGTATCACCTTCATTCAAGCCTCAAGCTCTGTAGTTTGCGCATTACGGATTACAGAGTTTTCTATA
Source organism: Gammaproteobacteria bacterium (assembly GCA_022600935.1). Taxonomy (GTDB): domain Bacteria; phylum Pseudomonadota; class Gammaproteobacteria; order Methylococcales; family DRLZ01; genus DRLZ01. The sequence goes on along the minus strand of JAHZJL010000027.1, from coordinate 4,295 downwards.
CATTATCAGCGTCATGCTGTTCTGGCTGTTATTCTTTAATTAAAACAAGTGATTGAATTATCTAATTATTGTTTTATTCTGTTGTAAATCATTATTTCCGTAATCAGTCTTTATTTATCAAAGCATAATTGTTTGTACATTGTTGTTTGTAACTATTTATTCATTGCGCATGATTGTGTAAAAAATAAATAAGATAGCTGGCGCTTCAATTATAAAATGTAAAATTTATTGACTCTGGAAAATATTAACCAGCAATGTTTAAATTGCTGTGAATGTATTTTTTAAATTGATATTGATTAATCGGAATTGTTCTATTTTGACACAGGATACAAGTGATTTTAGAAAACAATCTACTAAGAAGCTGTCAGGTTAAAAAGATATCCGCTGCAAAGCCCTTAAAATCGATGTATTGTTTCGCTGCTTCTCATTAAACAGCACAACTATTCGCCTCGAAGCATCAAAAAATCCCCTCGATTTAAGAACTTTTCGCTTGGACATTTTTTACAAGACAGCTTCTTAATTCTGGCTAAGGCCGGTTGATTTCCTGCAAACAGATAAAATTTAAGAATCGTTTCAATCATCAAAATGACCTGTTGGGAGACGTCTGATGAAAACCCTGGGAATATGTAAAGCAAGTTGCGTATTTGCGCTAACTGCGTTGTTTTTTCTACCAACACTATCGTTATCCGATCCTGGGGGATGGATAGAATTGCCGAATACCCAATTGGGCGCTGTCTGTCCACCAGATGGATTTAATGGGGCGACTGATCCCATCAGTGGAGATATTTTCCCCTATGATTTCTCTTTTTTCTGTATCAGCGTCACTCTGGCCTGGAGTGGCGCAACATATGATACATCGAGAAACCGTTTGTATATCTGGGGAGGTGGTCATATGAATTATCTGGGAAATGAAATTTATGCTCTGGATTTAAACAATACTCCAACGATGTTGCGTTTGACTGATCCCGCGACTCCTCTGGATTACGTGACAAATCCATCTGAATTACCACCGTTTGATGGGACTCAACCAAGAAGCAGGGAAACCTATGACGGCCTGGTTTATTTGCCCGGGCCGGATAAAATCTGGGCCTGGAGCGGATCGCTGGCATTGCTGGGGTTTCCAGATGGCGTGACATGGATTTTTGATCCTGAAGACAATACCTGGGAGCGGCAGTTTCCCAGTGGTGATTTACCGGTAGAAAACATAGGAGCTGTTTCAGCCTACGATCCCAATACAGGCTTTGTATATCTGCATAATATGATGAACCTGTATCGCTACGAATATAATACATCGGGCGGAGTTTTCACCCAATTAACCATGTTCGAAGCAGGGTTTTATGTTCATATGAATGGAGTGATTGATCCCAAGCGCAACAAGTTTATCCTGATTGGGCATGGCCAGAATGGTAATGGCGAAAGTGTGATGTACGATATTGGTCAAGGCAGTAATTTTGCGATTGAGACTATTAACGCTGTCGGTGATACCGGGTTTTTGGGTGCTGAAGCACCCGGTCTGGCTTATGACCCACAGCTTGAAAAAGTGGTTGCCTGGGCTGGTGGAGATACTTTGTATGTGCTTGATCTCGATGTTAGTCCACCGACATGGACAGCGGAAAGCTTCCCGGTACTTTCAGCTCAAGCATCAGAAGCGCCACAGGTTTTACAGCAAGGCACATATGGACGTTTTGAGTATGCATCGGAAATGAAAGGTTTTGTCCTGTACAATGCAACCGACAAGAATGCATATTTGTTTCGCTGGCCGGATACCGATGACGATGGGGTCATTGATAAAGTGGATAACTGCATCAATATAGCCAATGCAGATCAGCGTGATACAGATGAGGATGGATATGGAAACATCTGCGATCCGGATTTTAACAATAACGGCGTTGTCGACCCGTTTGATTTTTCACAATTAAAATCACGGTTTGGTGACACTGATGCTGAGCTTGAAGATCTCAATGGCAATGGGGTTGTCGATCCATTTGATTTTAGTTTGTTGAAGAGTTTATTTGGTACTGCGCCAGGTCCATCAGGATTAAATCCTTGAATTTGAATGTGCAGATTAGATCTATGAAGTTTGAGGTATGGAAATGATAAAACATGTGCTGATATTAACAATTGGCTTGTGGTTGTGGAGTAGTAGTTTGTTGGCCGCTACTGTCAGTTTGACACCCAGTTCATCCAGTCTGGGTAATGGTGAAGTATTGAACCTGTCCATAACCGGATCAGACTTTACAACAAACACAGATGGTGGGGGAGTCAAGCTGGAGTGGGATGCTTCTGTGTTGTCTTTTGTCAGTATTACTTTGGATGATCCTCCATGGGATACGCAGTTTTTTGATGATGCTGCTACACGCTCAGGAATATTGAATTCAATTTTCGTTGGCGACTCAGCACCACAGGGAGTAGGAGACGATTTTAACATCGGGATAGTCATTTTCAGTGTGATAGGTGCTCCTGGTAGCTCGACACCGATAACAATCAGTGATGCCGATTTAGGGGGTGGTTGGGTAGCAAACGGAACAGTTCAACCAATCAATGTGAGTTATAACTCCACAAATATAAATGTAGTCGCACCAATACCAGTTCCTGCAGCGGTCTGGTTGTTCATGTCTGGTATAGCAGGTTTTGGTTTTTTTCGAAAAAAGTGAGTTAGCTAAAACAGACGTATAAATTGGTGCATCTGTTAATCTAGACGTTATGAATACTGACTTTTACACGTCCAGTTTCGGTTGCTATTTCGCTGCGTTACTGGCTAGCTTTTGCATTTTACCGGTTAATGCCGACCCACCCTCAGCCATCATCGACCTGGCCAACCAAACCACCAGCACAGGCACCTTGCACCGTGTCCTGGGTTCAGCCGGAAACGGCCACTTTGGTGTCCCGGTGGCCGGTGGTTTTGATATCGATGGCGATGGTTTCAAAGACAGCGCCTTCTCAGCCATGCGCGCCTCTCCCTCAGGTCGACCTGATGCCGGGCAAGTCCACCTGGTTCTGGGAGATGGCACCATCAACGGCACTCTGGACACCGCAGTTAACAATCCGCGCATTATCCAGATTATTGGAGACGGTCAACAGGAAAACACCGGCAGTGAAATCTGGATGGATGATGTCACTGGCGACGGACTTGGTGACCTGCTCATTGCTCGTCAAAACTACACTGCAAGCAACAACCGTCCCGGAGCTGGCGCGTTGACCATCCTGGTTGGGAACAGCCAGTTACTGTCCATCTTAGGCACCAGCCGTATCCTCGATTTACGCAACCCGCCAGCCGGCTTGAACCTGTTCACCATCAACGGTGCCGAAGCCGGAGACCGCCTCGGCATCTGGATGCGCACTGGTGATGTCGATGGAGACGGCATTCACGACATCGTAGTTGGCGCCGATCAGGATGATGGTCTCAACAACAGCGAAGATCACAGCGGCAGTGTTTATTTAATCCGGGGAGGCAACCACCTTAACAGCAACCAGACCATTGACCTCGCCAGCTTCGGTCAAACTGCCTTAAGCGGACAGATCATTCACATACTTCCGCCAGAGAACAGCAGCGAATACCATTTCGGTGCCACCTGCCAGATTGCTGATCTGGATGGAAACGGCCGCGCCGAAGTATTAGCATCCGCAGCACTGAATCGCGCCGGCGCAGAATTATTACCCCTCGCAGGTGGTGGACCCACCCACTCCCAAAACGGTTTACCGGAAGGCACGCTTTACATTGCCTGGGACAATCTTATTCCAACACCACCCTGGACACCCGGATTGACATACCGCTTTGGCACCAACCCGGACAGCGAAACCATCATCAATGGCGCGACCAACAATGATGTGTTTGGTGAAGAATTACTGGGTGGACTGGACTACGATAACGACAACCAGGCCGATCTGTTTATCGGCGACCTGTCCGGTCAGGGCAATGGCATTTCAACCTCCGGCATTGGGTATGTGTTTTACAACGCTGCCAACCTGAAGGGCCGCAATGTTGATATGCAAACCCCACCCGGGAATCTGCCCTTTACCCAGTTCCACGGTGGCTTTATTGGTGGGATAGCCGGAGATACGGCCATGCATGGTGATATGGATGGCGACGGTATCGCCGACCTGGCGTTCAGTGCTCCGCATGGCGCGCCACTGGGCCGCACCAATGCCGGCATCATTCACATCATTCACGGACAAAACGGACCCTGGCCTGCGGTCATCGATTTACAAACCAACAATTTGCCCCCAGCCAGCACAGTCCGTATTACTCAAATCTTTGGTGCCAACGGTGACCGGCCCAATGACACCGGCGATGT
>JAHZJL010000026.1 GCA_022600935.1 Gammaproteobacteria bacterium | reverse complement strand
CATAGTTTAACTTGAGAAAACAGTCTCAAAAACACCTAGTTCTCAGAATTATAAGGAGACGCAACCCGTTTGACGAACTGATTTTATTGTTCTGCCCCACTCAGATGAAGACCAACAACTCCAGCAATAATCAGGCTAATGCTTAGCGCTTTTAACAGTGTTAATGGTTCCCTGAAGTACAGGGCTCCAATGACCATAATCAGTGATGTACCGACTCCTGCCCAAATTGCGTAAGCGACACTGACATCGATTTTCTTAAGTGCCAGGGTGAGGGCGATGAAGAATGCAGCGTAAAATACAAAAACAAGTATTGATGGAACCAGTTTTGTAAATCCATCGGACATCTTCATTGACACTGTTCCAGACACTTCCAATCCTATGGCAATGATCAGTGCCAGCCAGTGATTCATTTGTTTAACTGCCTCACTCAGCTATTTTGGATCTTGGGATGGTATTGAAAATACTGGTCATGACGGAATCTGAGGGTTTGCCTTATTAATATTCTGGAAGAGATCACTATCATTTGGTTATCTGGATTACAAATCAGCTGGATACAAAAAAGACCGCACAATGCGGTCTTTTATCTGTAATTAATAGTTTTGTTCAGGGCTATGCAATCGCCTGATTTTTAAAATCCAGATATCATTATTGCTTAATTATTCAACGAGTATCATGTAATACTCAATCAAAACCGCATGCGGATATAATCAAAAATCTTGCTGACCTGTAACTGGGTTGTTGAAGGTCCGGTTCTGACGTAATAGCTTTCACCTGTTTTTCCCTCTCTGACATAAGCCGGCATGGTAGCCGGTTCCACATCGATCCGCAGAATATGCTGGGTATTGATCTGTTCGACTTCAAAGCGGATGAATTTCATATGCAGGGCACCAATTCTCACTTTAATCAGGTCTGTGAGATAAAGCAGCATTTTGTCGTGGTTTTCGAATCGATCCTGGCCAATGCCGAGAATTTCTCCATCATCACGCACCCCGACCAACAAGGTACCGCCTTTGGAATTAAGAAATGCAGCGATTGTTCTGATAATCGGTTGTTCCAGAGCACGATCCGTATTATTGGTATTGGCGTTCCAACGCATGGATGACTTGAATTCAGCAAATTCGGTTTCACCTAGTGCTATCAGTTCCGGAGTCGAGATTTGCTCACGTGAGCGCAAATAATTCGTCACCAGTTTAGCCAGTTCACGCAGCACTTTTAATGCCGTTTTAGCTTCTACAAGGCGTTGATTAAACAGTTGATTGGCATTAATCGCTATTAGTGACGCTGGTTCCATGGCGCGTATGGTACCGGTTCTTAAATGTTCGTTGATGACTCCGACTTCACCAAAAATATCACCACGATTAAAAGTTTTTATCTTGTTGTTGCGCAGATTCAGAATCAACGAACCAGATACGACCAGATATAAATATCGCGCTGTCTGATCCACTTCAAAGACAGCCTGGTTTTTGTTGAATTTTTTGATCACCGAGATATTCATCAATGCTTCAATTTCTGCATCATCCAGGTGCTGGAAGACAGTATTTTGTCTGAACAACTCAATCAGGTTTTGTTCTGCGTCTATCATTGGCTGTTATTGTCGTTAAGTCTGCTTCATTGTCGCATTGTGCTTGCCGATGGGCAATTCAGAAACCGGAATCAGGCTTTGAAATCCGTTTTTTGAATTCACAGTTCGTCATAAGCAATTTTACAGTTGCATGTTGTCAGATTTAACGCTATATTAGTTTCGAGTCGATACATGTAGGAGCCTGATTATGGAGACATTAATAAAAATCGCGATCATTGCCGGAGTCATCGGCATTATATTGCTACCCAACATCGCTGTTCCCGGTGATGCTAACTATCTGACAATTAACAAAGCAAGTTCCAGCTGGCAAGGAAAAGTGGATGAAAAAACACTATCCATGCAGGTAACAACAGGTGCTGATATTCCCGTGGACGGTCAATCCGGCGCGTTTGGTTATGCACTGTTGAGCGACAATGGTAACAATATCATGGTTGTCGTCACCCATTTACCAATTGATGACAGCTCTTTCGAACAACTTCCCAGTGGATTTCATACCCACGTACTGGACTTAAAGCAGCCAACTCCTGCCTGCAAAGACGCCACATTTGAAGTTGATCTGGACAATTCCGCAAAAAATACAGCGTTCGATGCCAATTACACGTGGTCGGTAAGAAGCAACTCAATATCAGTCAACAACATACCAGTCAGTGATCTGGCAGATAGCGGAGCTGAGGCTATTGTATCGTTTAACCTGAAACCGGTATTGGGAGCGGACAAGAAACCAACCAACTTATGTGTTACAGTTGCGGATAACGCCTGACCACACTGTAAAATTGATCCATCCCGCGTGTTTTTATGCATGCTGGGTGGATTGCTGAAAAACAATAACCCACACACAATTGCATATCAGATTGAGTATGATCCGGCTTTATCACTCCATCGTCAGCATACACATGTCCTCTTTACCTCGGCAAACCAGTTAATTTGTCGGCTAGGCCTTGAATTTTGTCAACCGATCCATATATTGTTAGCGGCTAGTGTATTAGCTAACTGTTTGTTCAATTGCCTATTCCTGATGACTCTGTTTCGTTATCATGTCAACAGAAACGTTGCTGTTTTTAATATGGCAATTTTTTATACAGATCATTAACAAATGCGGTTATTTTAGCGTTGTAATGGATTAGACTTTTTTCCGGTTGGAATTGACACCAATGGTTAAAACAATGAATATTTCGCGTCATATCTGTATTTACAGTGAATGTCCCCCACCTTTCCCAGAAAACATATCCATTTGTGAACATTTTGACCCGTAAACGGTCTTTTTGATCGGGACAAACACAGTAGCGGGTCTATGTGATCTGAAATTTTGTTATTCATATCCATGATGACAACAGCCTCAGATTGTGAACAAGGCAGACCAAGCAACACATCCAAGCTGGATCAAAGAATAAACCACTTAACATCTGCTTTTAAAATATTAAGGAGGAGAAGATGCTGGAAGTCAGCAGCTTAAGCCGAAGTTACGGTGATTTCATGGCAGTCGATACTGTCGGGTTTACCATTCAACAAGGCGAAATCGTTGGCTTACTGGGCCATAACGGCGCTGGTAAGACAACAATCATGAAAATGCTCAGCGGCTATCTGGAGCCAAACCAGGGCACGGTTCAGATTGATGGTGTCAATCTTGCCGATAATCTTAAACAAATCCAGCAACAAGTGGGTTACCTGCCGGAAAACCTGCCAATTTATCAGGAAATGATTGTTGCCGATTACCTGGATTACGTTGCCGAGCTAAAAGGCCTGGATACCCAAGAGAAACATACCGAAATCAAGCGTGTGGTTGAAGCAACTGAAATTGAGTCAAAACTGTTGTCGCCAATCAACACCTTGTCGCGGGGGTTCAAACAACGCGTCGGTGTCGCTCAGGCTATTCTCGGCAAACCCAAGCTGTTAATTCTGGATGAACCTACCAACGGTTTAGATCCTACCCAGACCGAACACATGCGCCAGTTGATAAGGGATATTGCCGAACACGCAACAGTGATTCTGTCCACTCATATCATGCAGGAAGTTGACGCAGTGTGTGATCGGGTTTTGATTCTAAGCAGTGGCAAACTGGTGGTTGATGCACATTTGCATGACCTCAGGCATACCAATCAAATTCGCATCAGTACGTCCATGAACAAGCAGTCAATCGATGACAAGCTTTCTGAAATTGATGCAATTCAATCCATTACCGAACTGGATCGCATTGAACAAAAAGGCGAACAAGCCGATCAGCAACCGGATATTCACCACTACAGGCTGGAATTGCATCCCGGACACCAGGTCCAGGCACTCAGTGCCAAAGTCTCCAGAACCCTGATCGAATCCGGTGCCGAGTTGTATCAAATCCAGAACGAACAACGCGACCTGGAAACCCTGTTTCGGGAAGTCAGTACTCTGGATGGTAACCGCAACTCCATAATCGCAAGCAGGGAGGGTTTGAACCATGCAGCCTGATCACTCGCATTTCTCCATGATACGGCGCATCGCCGCAAAAGAAATCGCCTTGTTCTTCTCCTCACCCATTGCCTATTTGTTTCTGGCAACATTTGCTGGCGTGACATTGTTTGTGTTTTTCTGGGGAGAAGCGTTTTTCGCGCGAAATATCGCCGATGTGCGTCCACTGTTCGAATGGATGCCAATTCTGCTGATTTTTCTGGCCAGCACACTGACCATGCGTTTGTGGAGCGAAGAACGGCGCACTGGCACGCTGGAACATGTGCTCACCCAACCAGTACCATTATGGAATTTCGTACTGGGTAAATTTCTCGGCTGCCTGGTTTTACTCGGCATCGCGTTACTGATCACCTTACCGTTACCGTTGACTGTATCGGTGCTTGGCGATCTGGATTGGGGGCCGGTTTGGGCCGGATATCTGGCCACGTTGTTACTGGGCGCTGCCTACCTCAGTATTGGTTTATTTGTTTCAGCGCGCAGCGACAATCAAATTGTCAGCCTGATCAGTTCAGTTGCCGTATGCGGCTTGTTTTATCTGCTGGGAACATCGGTTATCACCAATTTCTTTGGTAATCAAGGTGGTGAGTGGCTGCGTCTGCTTGGGACTGGCTCCCGGTTTGACTCGATTACCCGCGGCGTTATCGATATTCGCGATTTGTATTATTACCTGAGTATCATCGCCGTATTTCTGGTATTGAACACACTTGTGCTGGAGAAGGAACGCTGGGCCAATTCCGGTCAATTAGCACATCATCGTTCCTGGTATTTAATCACAGTTCTGCTGATTGCCAACGCCATCGGCGCCAACCTGTGGCTGGGCCAGATCAACGCCTTGCGCATTGATGCAACCCAGGGTAATCAATATTCAATTTCAAATGCTACTCAAACATATCTCGACCAGTTGCAAGAACCGTTATTGTTACGCGGTTATTTCAGCAGTAAAACGCACCCTCTGTTATCGCCTTTGGTTCCTCAGCTCAGAGACTTGATGCGTGAATATGAAATAGCAGGTGATGGAAAGGTGCGCGTCGAATTGATCGACCCGGTTGCCAACCCGGAACTGGAGCAGGAAGCTAACCAGAAATATGCCATCCAGCCAGTACCGTTTCAAGTTGCAGATCGTTACCAGTCTGCAATCGTCAGCTCATATTTCAACGTACTTGTGCAATACGGCGATCAGCATCAAGTGTTGGGTTTTCAGGATTTAATCGAAATCAAGGCGCAGAGCGAATCGGATATCGATGTGCAATTACGCAATCCGGAACATGATTTAACCCGTGCGATCAAGAAAGTGCTAAACAGCTATCAGGCTGGCGGCAACCTGTTTGATACAGTCAAAGGTGATCTGGCATTCAATGCGTATATTTCTGCTGATAACGCCTTGCCCGAGCAGCTCAGGGAATTCAAGCAATCCGTGCAAACTGTCTTGAGTGATGTGCAAAAGCAGTCTGGCGGACATTTGAAAACCCGGATTATCGACCCGGATGCGGACGGTGGTACAGTGGCCCTGAAGATTGCCGAAGATTATGGTTTCAGACCAATGACATCAGGTTTGTTCAGCAATGATCAATTCTACTTTTACCTGACTCTGGGGAGAGATGATCAAGTTGTTCAAATCCCGCTGGAAGATTTTAGCGAAGCCAGTTTCAAGCGCAATCTGGAAGCCGGTATCAAGCGTTTCGCCAGTGGATTCACCAAAACTGTCGCTCTGGTGCTACCGATACAGGCTCCGGCTTACGGGCAATTCGGCATGATGGGTGGTGCAGGTGCACAATTCAATCAGCTTGAACAATTTCTCGGCGCTGAGTTGAATATCGAACGCGAAGATCTAAGCGATGGTGCAGTATCCGGTTCTGCCGATATCCTGCTGCTGGCAGCTCCAAAAGAACTGGATGGCAAGCAACTGTTTGCAGTCGACCAGTTCCTGATGCAAGGTGGAACCGTAATCGCTGCGAGCTCTCCATTCAGCGCCAATTTCAGTAACCGCACGCTTGAGCTGCAAAAGCACAACAGCGGAATCAGCGAGTGGCTGGCACATCACGGCCTGAAAGTCGAAGAACAATTGGTCCTGGACAGCCAGAATTCAGCGTTTCCGGTTCCGGTTTCACGTAATATCGGTGGTTTCCAGCTCCAGGAAATGCGAATGCTGGATTACCCGTATTTTATCGATATCAGGTCTAACAGTCTGGATAAAGATAACGCCATCACTGCCGATCTTCCGCAGTTGACTCTTGCCTGGGCGTCTCCAATCACGCTGGATAAGGATAAACAAGGTCAACGCACGGTGACTGAGTTGATCCACAGTTCTGATCAATCCTGGCTATCTGATTCAACCGATATCATGCCTAAAATCAATGGTAACGGTATCAGCTCGTTCCAGTCGCAGGGAACCATGTCCAAACATCTGCTTGGCGTGATCAGCGCAGGCCGGTTCGATTCCTATTTTACAGGCAAGCAATCACCGTTACTGGCAACCCAATCTGATGACGCCGCAGACAACTCAGACACAACACCCGACAAGCCGGACCAGGCTGGCAAGGAAGATGAAAAGACTACAATTGGCAGCGTCATCGAACGCTCTCCGGAATCGGCCAGAATCATCCTGTTCAGCTCCAATGACTTTTTGCGCGACCAGGTCAACAGGATGGCAAGCGTGGCGCAGGGCAGTGAATATCTGAACGGGGTACAACTGGTAGCGAACAGCGTCGACTGGTCGCTGGAGGATGCCGGGTTGCTCAGCATCCGCTCACGCGGTCATTTCAATCGCACCCTGCCTCCGATGGAGCGGCCCACCCGGATGTTCTGGGAATATCTCAACTATGCACTGGCAGCGTTGGCTTTGGGCGTCATCGCCTTGATCAGAAAACAACGCAATGCCGCCAGACTGCGTCATTATTCACAACACTATGCATAAGGAGGGACTGAGATGACAACATTAAAAACCTGGTTAAGCGCTCTTCTGGCCTTGCAATTAGTGTTGGCGTTGGGCCTGTTTTGGATGAACCAGAAACAACAGCAAGCCAATGCCGCTG
>JAHZJL010000258.1 GCA_022600935.1 Gammaproteobacteria bacterium | reverse complement strand
CAAAACCACCGGCCACCGGGACACCAAAGTGGCCGTTTCCGGCTGAACCCAGGACACGGTGCAAGGTGCCTGTGCTGGTGGTTTGGTTGGCCAGGTCGATGATGGCTGAGGGTGGGTCGGCATGGCACAACTCAAGCGAAGTCACAAACAGTAAACCAGCGTAGAACATCAGTGATGGAAAAGTGTGTTTAAGTTGCATCATATTTGCCTATACTGTCAGGATAATGTCTCAACATGAGTGAATAAAAATCTGTCTGACTTTTCTGGTCTGAAGCACTTGCGACTGGTAATGACTGGCCCAGTAATCCCATTTTTTTTCAGTGAAGAATTCTGTTAATTCAAACCCTGCAAATGTTAAACTGCCAGTCCTGCTGCATGAGTGATCGGTGTGCCAATATCTCAGTTTTCACACTGAGCTGTAGCGGAAATTATATACTGATTTGGTTCTTGTCATTAAATCGTCATATTTGCTTAGTCTAATTTATTGTTTCAATAATCAATCGATGACTAAATATATGGGAATACAGATATTACTTGTTGAAGACGAAGAGCCGATCCGGGAAATGATTCGCTTTGCCCTGTCGCGCGAAGGGTTTGACCTTCTGGAGGCCGGTGATGTTCAAACTGCTCGAAACCAATTGGCCGATCATAAACCAGAACTGCTGATTGTTGACTGGATGTTACCGGATTCCAGTGGTGTAGAACTGATCCGTGGTCTGCGCCGCGATCCTGTCAAGCAGGAATTGCCAGTGATTATGTTAACAGCGCGCAGCAAGGAGTCGGACAAGGTGCAAGGACTGGACTCCGGCGCGGATGACTATATGACCAAACCGGTTGCCATCCGTGAGCTGCTGGCCCGCATTAATGCGTTGCTGAGACGCAGTCAAGGGCATCAGTCCACCGATGTCATATTCATTGACCCCTTGACGCTTGATCTTGCCAGTCATCGATTGTTAATCAATAATGAGAATGTGCATATCGGCCAGACTGAATTCCGGTTGCTGAATTTCTTTATGACCCATCCTGACCGGGTCTATTCACGAACCCAGCTGCTGGATTTTGTCTGGGGGCAAAATGTTTATGTGGAGGAACGAACAGTGGATGTTCATATTTTACGACTCAGGAAGTTGTTGAAACCATTCGGCGCAGACAAAATGTTACAGACTGTGCGCAGCGCGGGTTACCGGTTTGCAAAACAGGTGATTAATGGAAAAAACATAAATGGATAACCCCTGGTCGGTTGAATCCTGGCGTCTGGTTCTGGTTGTTCTGTCAGCGCTGTTTATCGGGTTGCTGACAGATTACTGGATGATTGCCTGGGGATTGCCGATCAGTCTTTACATCGGCTGGCAGTTGCACCAGCTGTATCTGCTGAACAGATGGTTGATGAAGGGCGCAAAAACCAAGAATGCACCTGAAACCAGTGGTATCTGGGCGCTGATTGTGCAGCAGATATACCGCTCCAAACGCAATGAACGCAAACAGAAAAAGCGTTTGGCGCGAACCTTGAAACGTTTCAATGTCACTGCATCGGCATTGCCGGATGCCACGATTGTCCTGGATGAAAATCATCTGATTGAATGGGCCAATCAGGTCAGCCAGCAAGTGTTGGGTATCGACCGCAAACGCGATACCGGGTTACGCATCGAGACCATGATCAGGAATCCAGAGTTTAATCAATGGATAAACAGTCCGGCCGAGGACGATGATGGCAACGATTTGGAAATGCCTGCACCGGCTGACCAGAATAAAATTCTCAATCTGAGACGGGTCGAATTTGGCAAAGGGCAGTTTTTACTGACTGCGCGAGATATCAGCCAACGTGTTCAATTACAGGAAATGCGGCGATCATTCGTTGCCAATGCATCGCATGAACTGAAAACACCATTGACAGTGATTATGGGCTATCTGGAAATTCTCAAGGAAACCGATTATCTTCCTGAAGATTTGCGACCCCCGGTAGAAAATGCCAATCTGCAAGCATTGCGTATGCAGAACATACTCGATGACCTGCTCTATCTGTCACGCCTGGAGACCGCAGAATTATCAGAAAAACTTGCGGAACCTGTGAATATGGCCGGATTACTGAAGCAGTTGGCCAGCGATATGCAAAAAACCATGGCCCAGGATACTCACACCTTGAAATTGGATGTCGATGATCGTCTGATCATTCGGGCCGTGGAAACTGATATGGATTCTGTGGCATCAAACCTGATTAAAAACGCTATCCGGCATACGCCAAAAGGTTCGACAATTGCGATTAAATGGCATAAGGACCAGTCTCAACGCGCTTGCCTTGAGGTGAGTGATGACGGTGTCGGTATCGAGCCGGAACATCTGCCCAAATTGACCGAGCGGTTTTACCGGGTTGACCCGGGTCGTTCCAGACAAACCGGCGCGACCGGATTAGGACTGGCTATTGTGAAGCATGCCATGCACCGTCATGGTGGTGTATTGGAAGTTGAGAGTGACTTGGGCCTTGGCTCTACATTTAGTGCGTGTTTTCCTTCCTATCGGATAGTTTAACAATGTTTTACAAAGTAACCGGCATTGAAAGATTCAATTGCTGAATCAGTTTGCGCGTTTTTTGATGGACTGAATTCACTTCTCATTTTTCAGTGATTTGAATACAATTTCTCGCTCTTGTCATATTTCTGTCATATTTGTAGGCAATACTGCTTGCAGTTTTGCTCAAACAGAGGACGTTTAATGAAAAAATTAATTATAAGTATTTCACTTATGCTGTCGTTTTCAACAACAGGCATTGCTGCAGGCCGCGATACAATCAGTATTGTCGGATCTTCAACTGTATATCCGTTTGCGACCGTGGTAGCCGAGCGGTTTGGCAAATCGACCAGTTTCAAGACTCCCAAAATCGAGTCTACCGGTTCCGGTGGCGGGGTTAAACTGTTCTGTGCGGGAATTGGCATAGATTCACCGGATATCACGAATGCATCGCGCCGGATCAAGGAAAGTGAATTCAATACGTGCCAGAAAAATGGCGTTAAGGATATTGTCGAAGTTTTGATCGGCTATGATGGAATTGTGATCGCCAATGCCAAAAGCGCACCGCGTCTGCAATTGACCCGTAAGGATATCTTTCTGGCGCTGGCCAAAGAAGTTCCGGCTGCAGATGGCAGCGAAAAGCTGATACCAAATCCGTACAAGACCTGGAAAGATGTCAACCCTGCATTACCTGCAGACAGAATCGAGGTATTGGGCCCACCACCAACATCCGGTACTCGCGATGCATTTTCTGAGCTGGCGCTGGAAGGTGGATGTCAGTCTTTTGAATGGATCAAGGCGATAAAATCCAGCGATAAACAACGCTACAAGTCAATATGCCACTCAATTCGTGAAGATGGCGCGTATATTGAAGCTGGAGAAAACGATAATCTGATTGTACAGAAACTCGAAGCTAATCCTAAAGCCTTGGGTGTCTTCGGATTCAGTTTCCTGGATCAAAACGGCGACAAGGTACAAGGCTCACTTGTTGATGGTGCAGAACCGGAGTTTGAAACAATTGCCAGTGGCGAATACCCGGTATCGAGACCGTTATACTTCTATGTGAAAAAAGCGCATCTGGACAAGGTTCCTGGAATTGCCGAGTATGTCCAGTCGTTTACCAGTGAGAATGCAGTTGGTGATGATGGTTATTTGCTCGACAAGGGTTTGATTCCACTGGATGAAGCAAAACGCAATCACGTTCGTGCAGCGGCTAACAGTATGCAACCGATGACCATGTAAAGCCAATGCAATACTATTGATTGTGAGTGAATGGCTTTCATGTCATGTTTGATATAACAGAAGGGCAAGCTATTTGTCCTTCTGTTTTTTTATCGCAGGAATATAAACATAGGTTCATAGCACTAAAATCCATGTCATACAGCTTCTTAGGTTATGACAACCTTACATTTCATTATTTGGTTTTGTGAAATGCCTTGATGCAGGTCCTGGTTTTCTGACATTGTTTTGTAGAAAAACAGTGCTATTCTGTTCCACTTTGCTATTATCCGGTTTCTGTTAACAGATTTTTATCATTATGAATGCAACGACATTACTGGTTGTGATCATTGGTCTGACGGTATTTGGTTACGTCATTGGCCGCATGCGCTCAATCAAAGTATCCCAGGGAACAGGAGGGCCGAGTAGTCTTCACTCTTTACCAAAATACTATGGGTATATGGTTGCATTGTGGTGTGGAATCCCAGCGCTGATTTTACTAGTCTTGTGGTTGGTGCTGGAACCTGGAATCCTTCGCTCTCTGTTACTGGATGAGTTGCCGACAACCATGTCGACCCTGTCCGAAAACGAATTGAGTCTGGTCATGAACGATCTGCAATTGCTTGCGGATTCAGGCAGAATTGATGCAGAAACAGACCCACACAAAAAAGCTGCGGCAATAAAATTACTGGAGTTGAATTCAACCAGTGAATTGATGCGCAATGTTCTGATTTTCCTGGTCGCTTTGAATGGCATTATCTGGGGGCTGGCCAACGTGAAAATTGATATGCGTGCCAGAGTGTTTGTTGAACGGATTATCCGTTATCTACTGATTTTATGTTCACTGGTCGCGATACTGACAACCATCGGCATTGTTTTGTCAGTATTATTCGAGTCAATTCGTTTTTTCAAATCCGTACCGATTACTGACTTCATTTTTGGAACCGAATGGAGTCCGCAAACTGCAATTCGCGCTGACCAGGTTGGATCATCAGGGGCTTTTGGCGCGATACCTTTGTTTGCAGGAACCTTGTTAATATCAGCCATTGCTTTGATCATAGCTGTACCAACCGGGTTGATGTCGGCCATTTATCTGTCGGAATATGCATCTCGCCGGTTTCGGGCTGTGGCTAAACCATTGCTGGAAATTCTGGCCGGAATTCCGACTGTTGTGTATGGTTTTTTCGCTGCTCTGACCGTCGCACCGTTTATTCGTAAATTTGGGGAATCGATTGGTTTGAATGTCGCCTCGGAAAGTGCCCTGGCAGCCGGAGTGGTTATGGGTATCATGATTATTCCGTTTGTTTCGTCATTGTCTGATGATGTGATCTCCGCTGTTCCCAAGGCCATGCGTGATGGCGCCTATGGAATGGGGGCCACACAATCAGAAACCATTCGCCAGGTATTGATTCCGGCAGCCTTGCCGGGTATTGTCGGCGGTATTCTTCTGGCAGCTTCGAGAGCCATCGGTGAAACCATGATTGTGGTAATGGCCGCTGGTCTTGCTGCCAACCTCACTGTCAATCCATTGCAAGCCGTTACCACAGTGACAGTGCAAATTGTAACTTTGCTGACGGGTGACCAGGAATTTGACAGCCCCAAAACCTTAGCAGCTTTTGCGCTGGGTTTGATGCTGTTTGTGACGACTTTAGTGCTTAACGTCATTGCTTTGCACATTGTGCGGAAATACCGCGAACAATATGAATAATACCGAACTGATTAAAAAAGGTTTGCCAAAACGCTATCGGCGCGAAAAGCGATTTCGCTTGTACGGCATGATGGCAGTCATGGTCGGCTTTATATTTCTGCTGATTTTACTGACTGATATTATTTCCAAGTCATTACCAGCATTCTCGCAACACTGGATTCAACTCGAGGTGCAGTTTGACCCCGACGTGCTTGGAGTCGCAGCTGATGCCGAGGGAAAAGCCTTGCGGCATGCCAATTACCGCGCAATTCTGAAACGTGCAATCAGAGCAGAGTTCCCGGATGTCAGTAAACGCCGTGATAAAAGCAAGCTGGCTGCATTGATCAGCTCCAGTGCAGAATACGAATTGCGGGATATGTTAATCGAACAGCCTTATCTGTTGGGTAAAGCCAAAACGGTCTGGGTTCGCGCAGATGATGACCTGGATACCTATTACAAGACAGCCGACAAAGCCAATGCCGTGCGTTTGACGGAGAAACAAATAGCATGGGCAGACAGGTTGCAGGAAAACAACCTGATTGAATCACGGTTCAATTCAACCCTGTTTTCAGATGGTGATTCAAGGGAGCCGGAACAAGCCGGTATTCGCGGTGCATTGGTCGGTTCATTATATACACTGCTGGTGACCTTGTTACTGTCATTTCCATTAGGTGTGTCAACTGCCGTATACCTGGAAGAATTTGCCCCGAAAAACCGCTGGGTTGATTTGATTGAAGTGAATATCAACAATCTTGCTGCAGTTCCGTCAATTGTATTCGGCTTGCTGGGACTGGCTGTATTTATCAATTATTTCGGATTGCCGCGATCAGCGCCATTGGTTGGTGGTCTGGTGTTAACCCTGATGACACTGCCGACCATTATTATCGCCAGTCGTTCTGCAATCAAGGCAGTTCCACCTTCAATTCGTCAGGCAGCACTGGGTATTGGTGCTTCAAAAACGCAAACAGTGTTTCAACATGTGTTACCGTTGGCAATGCCGGGTATTCTGACCGGGACTATTATCGGATTAGCTCAGGCGTTGGGAGAAACTGCACCATTGCTGATGATTGGCATGGTCGCGTTCATTGTGGATATCCCGCAGGGATTTGTGGATTCAGCAACTGTTTTGCCAGTGCAGATTTATTTATGGGCGGATAGTCCGGAGCGAGCGTTTGTCGCCAAAACGTCGGCAGCTATTTTAGTGTTGCTGATCTTTCTGGTGGTGATGAATGGTCTTGCTGTATTTTTACGAAAGAAATTCGAGCGGAGTTGGTAATGGTCGAAACAGATATCAATATGCGGACTGAATTGATGGAATCGACTCAAGTGCAGTCGGTGGATCGCTCAGACACTAAAGTTGCAGATATGAAACAACAAGTCAATGCAACAATCGGTGAGCCGTTTGCCAAAGATCCCAAAATGCAGGCCAGACAGGTCAATGTGTATTACGGCAACAAGCAGGCGATATTCAATGTCAGTCTGGATCTGGGCAAAAACGAAGTGGTGGCCTTGATTGGTCCTTCCGGTTGCGGTAAATCGACTTTTTTGCGCTGCATGAATCGCATGAACGATACAATCCCGATTTGCCGCGTTGAAGGCAATATCACTCTGGATAGTGAAGATATATATGCCGATGCAATGGACCCGGTGCTGTTAAGAGCGCGTGTCGGCATGGTGTTTCAGAAGCCTAACCCATTTCCCAAATCGATCTACGACAATGTCGCTTATGGCGCACGTTTACATGGCCTGGCATTTAATAAAGCAGAATTGGATGAAATCGTCATCACCAGTCTCCAAAAAGCTGGATTGTTCGATGAAGTGAAAGACCGCTTGCACGAGCCGGGAACCGGATTGTCCGGTGGTCAGCAGCAAAGATTGTGTATTGCCCGAACCATTGCAGTCAGTCCTGAAGTGATCCTCATGGATGAACCTGCCTCTGCATTGGACCCGATTGCCACCGCAATTATCGAAGAACTGATTGATGAATTGCGCCAGAATTACACTATCGCAATTGTTACACATTCCATGCAACAAGCCGCCAGAGTGTCACAGCGGACAGCATATTTCCATTTGGGCAAACTGGTTGAAATTGGTGAAACCAATCAGATTTTTACCAATCCAAAGCATGAACTGACTGAAAATTATATCACCGGACGTTTTGGCTAAAGAGGTAACTCGATTATGGATAAGGATTTACACCTGGCGCATCATATTTCCCGCCGCTTCAATGCAGAACTTGAAGAACTTCGCAGCGATGTACTGGCTATGGGTGGACTGGTAGAGAAACAACTGGCTGATGGCCTGGTTGCGCTGACCACATCAGATACCGAAATCGCCGAACAGGTGGCGACCTCTGATTACAAAGTCAATTCCATGGAAGTGGCAATCGATGAAAAGTGCAACCAGATTCTGGCGCGCAGGCAACCGGCAGCCAGTGACCTGCGACTGGTTGTCACTATCATTAAAACCATTACTGATTTGGAACGGATTGGAGATGAAGCCGAAAAACTGGGCCAGCTTGCGGTGCAGATTACAGACGCCAACGTCTCTTACAGCCAGTTTGTGGAAATTCGTCATCTCGGTGATCATGTCAAATCCATGTTGCACGATTGCCTTGATGCTTTCGCAAGAATGGATGTTGCTGACGCTATGCGAACCATCGAAGCAGACAAAAAGATCAATGAGGAGTTTGAATCGATCATGCGTCAGTTGATCACCCGCATGATGGAAGACCCGCGCGAGATCAAAAATGCCTTGCGAGTTTCATGGTGCGCCAGAGCACTGGAACGCATCGGCGACCATTCCAGCAACATTTGTGAATATATCGTGTACCTTGTTGAAGGAAAAAACATCCGCCATATCAGCGATGTCAAACTCAGTCAGGAAATGGCTTGATTATTTTTCAGCGCTGAAAGATCTTTTTAGCTGAGAAATCAGATCCGATGTCAGATTCGTTAAGTATGCCTGGCAGCTCGGGGATTTCTTTGTCCTTCTAAGATTGTTGTGTTCAGCCTTGTCCTTGACCACCATATATAGTGTGTGCCGGATATGACACAAAGTGATTAGTGTATGATAAAATCTTTATTGAGCAGACACAAACGAATTTGTGTCTATTTGAGAATACACAATGGGTTTAACATATACTCACGAATTTCCTCCTAAAAACATTAACTTAGAGGGTATTGTTGCGCTTGTGGGTAGAGCAAATGCCAGCTTATCTCGCTATGATGGCTTGCTAGAGAGCCTAGTAAATCCACAGATTCTGTTATCTCCACTGGTAATGAAAGAGGCAGAATTATCCTCGAGAATTGAAGGCACAATTGCTACAGCAAACGAAGTCTATCAGCTTCAAGCAGGGGAAAAATTTACTCCGGAAAAAGATGCGGATATCTATGAGATTATCAATTACAGGAGTACTCTGAGGACCGCTGGGCAATACATCGTTGAGAATCCACTATCATTGCACTTGCTCAGGCAAATGCACGCTAATCTGATGCAAGGTGTCCGTGGAAAAGACAAAAATCCAGGGAAGTTTCGAGATACCCAAAATTGGATAGGACCACGTGGTTGTATGCTAGAACAGGCAACCTATGTTCCTCCATCTCCTATATTGCTAAATGAATTACTTGAACAATTTATTGAGTTCGCAAACAAAGACAGCGAGTTTCTTGATCCAATCATTCAGGCTGCATTGATACACGCCCAATTCGAATTGATTCATCCATTCGATGACGGAAACGGTCGAATTGGTAGAATTCTCATACCACTTTTTCTTGTGAGGCGGGGTAGCATCGTGAGCCCCTCTTTGTATATATCAGGATACTTGGAAGCGCATCGAGAAGAGTACTATCAGCGTTTAGAGAACATATCGGCTAGTGGTGATTGGCTTGGATGGATTGTATTCTTCTTAAATGCCGTCACACAACAGTCAGAGAGCAATCTTATACTCGTAAGAAAAATAATAGAATTGTACGAGCATAAAAAACGCGAGATACTGGACCTTCTTCATACTGATCAGGCAATCTACATACTCGACATGTTGTTTGATACACCGATATTTCGGGCTAACGAATTGCACAAACGATTAGGAATTCAACGTCAGCGTGCAGCACAGTATATAAGAACCTTAAAGGCAGCGGGGATCATATTAGAATTACGCCCAGCTAGTGGTCGTATAGCGGCACTACTTTCCTTCCAGGAATTGTGGAATATCACTGATCAGCAATAAGTCTGTAGGCTCGCTCATCATAATAAGCAAATGAAGCAACTGCGTCGTGAAATATAACAAAAAGATGCAGTGGAATATTGACACGTGTAATATGACTACGCCACAACCCGCGCACGTGTCAAAATCCACTGATCTGAGTGGTAGAGGTCAGGCAGATTTAAACCGATCAAGTTTACAGACAGTACACCTAATGACTTCATCGATAAGCGAGCGTTAATGTTGAATAAATGTCTTGGTTGATTCAATTGCCTGAATTGACAGTCGTACTAATTAACACTTGAGGAGTGAGCGATGTTAAATGCTTTGAGTAAACCAGTTATCGTATTCGTATGTCTGTTGATTATATCCATGCCTGTATGGTCAGATGCACCATTAAAAGGCAAACTGGGTCTGGACAGTGACCAGGCCAGTCAGGTCAGAGAGATTAAAAAGAAATACCGGCAATCATCCAGATCCAAGCGCCAGGAGTTACATCGTGAGAAACGTAAATTGCGCCGTGCGCGTAATGCCAATGACAGCCAGGCCATTGCTGAGCTGGAGCCGGTTGTCCAAACCTTGAAAAGCGAATTTCAACAGATTCGAAACAGTGAAAACAATGAAATACGCAGGCTGTTAACACCCGAGCAAAACCAGAAATTTGATCAGGTGCTTCAGCAGCGTAGAGCCATGGTGGGCAGTTCAAGAGATAACAAGGACTTAGAGAAAACAATTGCTGATTGACGTATCCAGGGAAAGTTTATCAAGCAAGGAGTCGTTGTTCTTCTTCACTGTTTTGAGGTTGATTTAGGTTTTCCGATTGTTAACCTGTTTTAAAACCTCGCTGTCTGTCAATTCATCACCATCCCATACGACGACACTTCTGGCTCCAGTAGAGATAGCAATTTCTTTTAGAATGCGTTGTTCTGATTCTGACAAACCTCCGTCATTCATTTCCATTTGCTGTATCAATACCTTAGGGGAAGGTGAGAACCATGTCCTGCGATAAAGATCACCAATGCCTTTGAGTAACGTTTTTTCTGCAATCGAAAATTGAGCTAACAATAGACGCTGAGTTGTAAATTCAGTGTCAGGCAGAGCGACAATTTCTGTCTTGCTTTGAATATGGCGAATACGAAATTTGTTTTTATAAACGCGGATATAAGCCGTGTTTACAAATAATTTGCTTAACATCAATCAGGTTGTCTGCTACTTGTTTGTTTTAGTCATGATAAAAGTATAAAGCAAGTATGCATTTAGAGAACCTTCAAGCTAAAGGATTTGCTGTTGTACAGGATTTTGCCAATCCACAAACAGTATCTGATCTGCAGTATGCGGTAAAACCTTATGTTCAGAGTAGATCATCGGCTGGTGTGAGAAATATTGCCCATAAATCGCCTCAAATTCAGTCATTTGCTGATTCAACACCTGTTCGTAATCTGGTTGAAGATAACCTTGGAGAAAATGCTCGGTTAGTTCGATCAATTGTATTCAACAAGACAACCAATGCAAATTGGTTGGTCACTTGGCACCAGGATTTATCTATTGCCGTTAATTGCAAAGTTGAGTTGCCCGGATTTAATGCCTGGTCAACCAAAGCCGGTGTTTACCATGTTCAGCCACCGCTGAATATTCTTGAGCAAATGCTGACTTTAAGAATTCACCTTGATGATACAAATGCAGATAACGGTGCGCTAATGGTCGTGCCTGGTAGTCATCAGCTGGGCCGGATTCCAGCCAAGCAGGTTACTAAGAGCATAGCACAGCACCCCAAGTACTTGTGCGCTGTCAAATCTGGGGATGTTTTGCTGCTCAAACCATTGCTGGTACATTGCTCAAAAAAGGCAAGTGTCCCAGGCTCCCGGCGGATTATCCACCTTGAATTCTGTACTGCACAGTTACCAGCTCCTCTGCAATGGGTCACTACCGCTTGAATCCGCTATATGCAGAAAGAGTCGTTTTATAATGTGACTCGATCAAGCCCAGGGAAAATGATTGCTTTTTGATCAAAGTCGATACCAAAATTAAGTCCTAACACATTAATCTCGAATCCTTCCTTTTTAGCCAATAAAATGCCTACGAGTCCGAATAAAGAGACTTGGTAACCAGTTCCGCTGGGTGCTGACTCAATGGCCTGGGTGACTGGTAAAAAGTCTTTTCCGATGGCGGTTGCTGGGAGCTGTATTTTAAGTTCTGGTATTTTTCTGGCGACCCACGCTGTAAATGTATTACTGTTTGGTCCTGGCCAGACATGATAGGTGTCAGCATACGGATAACTTTGAACTGCGGCCTTGATTGCAGGAATGAGTTTGGCTGCCTGTTCTCCACGTAAATCTGCGATAACTTCCGGTACTTGCCCATACCATGATCTGTCCGGGTCATCCGGTTCTGAAACGACCACCGGAACACCCTGGTATAAACGCCAGCCAATAACTTGATGCACCTCATATTGTTTTGCGCCGGGTTGTTTTGTTGCAATCCAGGTATGCACACCAAAGATACCACGCCAGTTGAAGGCGCGAGCTGAGTAGACCTGCACCACAGCTTCGGGAGTCGTTGCAGGATCAGGCGCAATTCCTGTGCTTTGTCGGGATGCTGTCCTCCAGTTCTTGTTAAAAGCGATATCGCCTGAAACAGCGACAAACCCGGGTCCGCATAAAAGAATTCCTAAAAGAATCAAGATAATTTTCTTTTTCATGGTTGGATGTGTTGAGTTGACTGAAGATAAATCAAAGTCAATGTGGCAATGTAATACGCATTAGATTGCAAGTCATCATTGTCTTGATGTGTTGTCGATCAAACGATCAACAAAGTTATTTTACCTAAAAACATCATTTAGGGATGGTTTTCCAGATTAACGTTTTAGCACAATAACCAAGCTACTGTTTCTATGGCAACTTTGGTGAAACCATGTAACAAATGACTGGATTTAAACTGGTGAGGGTATGGCTGTAACAATCTGTTAGTTGAGTTATTGTTCGTATGCCATTGATTGATAACGTGATTCAGTTAAATGTAAAAATGTCAGGGTGTAAGGTTATGCCAATAACACAAGCGCTCAACAAATTTTGTCACATGAATTGCAAATCGAACATAGTTCGCACAATGCAATATTGCGATTAATAAAACCAATGGAACTGTCGATAACACAGTACACAAGGGAAGTGTACGATCTGTTCGTGCACTGATTTTAATCTGTTTTGATAACTGGAGTGTCTGTTAAGGCGCTTGATTGATTTGATGATTATTGCACGGACAATTTGGCTTACCAATGCTTGGGACAGGCTGATCAAACAAAGAATCATTTGTTTGAAAGGCATGAGGAATTCCTTTGCAACATTGATTGTGCTGGTGGTGTTTCCGTTTTCACAGATATTGGCCAATGATGACACAGTGAATTGGTCGGTAAAAGGCTTTGGCACACTGGCTTTAACCGGAACGGATACACGGGAAATTGGTTATAAACGGGATTTGTCTCAAGCCAAAAATGTAAAAAGACCTTGGGGGTTTTTGACAGATTCACGGTTGGGTATTCAACTGGATGTCGATATCAATCAATCGTTGCATGCGACAACACAATGGGTTGCGCGAGATCACGCCGGCAACTTTTTTGAGCAGAATCTGGAATGGGCTTTTTTACGCTGGAGTTATGACGACACACTTGATTTTCGCTTCGGGCGTATGGGAGCCGATCTGTTTCTGTTGTCAGACTACCGCAATGTTGGGTATGCCTATCCCTGGATGCGTCCACCGCATGAGTTTTATGCCAGTGTACCGATGTATCATTTTGATGGCATCGATATTAAAAAGAAGATCAACATTGATGACGATCTCTTATCGTTAAAATTCTTTGCCGGATACAGTTATAACCAGCTTCCGACAGTCTTTCCAGAATTGTATGAAGTTGAAAGTCCTGTTGTCGGGGGCAATATTGTTTATCAATTCAATAACTGGACAGCACGTGCTGGATATGCGTTTCTGCACCTTTTGACAGACGGACCAGTTGATGAATTAACCGATATTCTAGGTCAGCCGCAAACTAATTTTGCGATCCCCAATATCAGTCAAATTATTCCGCATCTTCATATAAAAAATACTGAAATTCATTATATGTCTATTGGTGCGGCTTATGATGACAGTACCTGGTT
>JAHZJL010000025.1 GCA_022600935.1 Gammaproteobacteria bacterium | reverse complement strand
CATCTCGACCGTAACGGATTCGGATACACGCTGGATCGGGAAACCGGGGAATTACTGGTCGCTGAAAAGTTCGATCAATCAGTTAACTGGGCGTCTCACGTTAATATGCAGACAGGGCGGCCTAAGGTCGTCAGCCAATACAGTACCCATGTCAACGGAGAAGACGAAAATACCCAGGCCATTTGCCCCGCAGCGCTGGGCAGTAAAAACCAGCAGCCAGTTGCTTATTCACCCAAAACCCAGTTGTTTTACATTCCCGGCAATCACCTGTGTATGGATTATGAACCGTTCGAAATTGAATACAGCAGTGGGCAGCCCTATGTTGGCGCCACCCTGACAATGTTTCCTGCCCAGCATAAC
Organism: Gammaproteobacteria bacterium; assembly: GCA_022600935.1. Classification (GTDB taxonomy): domain Bacteria; phylum Pseudomonadota; class Gammaproteobacteria; order Methylococcales; family DRLZ01; genus DRLZ01. The sequence goes on along the minus strand of JAHZJL010000025.1, from coordinate 14,173 downwards.
GTCAAAACAGGCCACCCGGAGCAATCAATGCATTTGGGTCAGTTTACTGCCTGGGATGCAAAAACAGGTCGTATTGTATGGAGTATCGATGAGCCGTTCTCGGTTTGGAGCGGAGCACTGGCCACTGCCGGAAACCTTGTCTTCCACGGCACCCTGGAAGGCTATCTGAAAGCGCGTGATGCCAGAACAGGTAAAGAATTATTCCGGTTTAAAACCCCGTCCGGCATCGTCGGTAATGTCAATACCTGGCGTTACAAAGGCAAACAATACATTGGTGTATTGTCAGGAATTGGTGGCTGGGCTGGTATGGGTGTGGCCATGAATAATTGCGAGGATGACCCTAGCAAAAATCTGGGATCATGTTCCGCTTATAAAAGTCTTCCTAAATATACCAAACGCGGTGGTGTACTGACTGTCTTTGCCTTGCCCGATAGTCTTTTGACCCAGTGAACACAACAGAATCATAAAACCGCAGGTCGGATCAGCACAACGTCATCCGGCATCAAAGAGATGGCATAAAGCAAAACCCGGATGACGCAAGCTTATCCGGGCTGCATGATTATTTGGATTGATGTGAATCTGATAATTGGTTATCGATCAATCAGAGCTAATTCAAACACTCTGGCTGCTGACTGATGTCGATTGTTTTAAACCCATGCTCTCCAGCAGCAGATAAAAACACGGTACCAGAAACAAAGTGATGAAGGTCGCAAATAGGACTCCGAATGCCAGTGAGACAGCCATTGGTATCAGGAACTGGGCCTGGGTGTTGGTGCTCATCATCATTGGCAACAAGCCGATAAAAGTGGTTAAAGACGTGAGCAGAATGGCGCGGAACCGGGCGCTGCCTGCTTCCTGAACGGCTTTGAACAATGCAATGCCTTGTTGTCTGCGGCGATTAATGTAATCGACCAGAACCAGGCTGTCGTTGACGACAACACCGGTTAAAGCCAGCATTCCCAGTACGCTTTGTATGGTCAGGTCGAGGCCGAGTAACAAATGCCCGAACACAGCACCAACCAGTCCGAACGGTATGACTGACATGACGATAAACGGTTGTGAATAAGACTGGAAGGGGATAGCCAGCAAGGTGTAAATCACGAATAACACCAATATCAGCCCCAGACCCAGGCTTTTAAAAGACGCTCTGGTTTCCTTGGCTTCACCCTCCTGGACATAGGAAATCCCGGGATGGTCGAGCAGAATCTGGTCAATAAAACCATCCAGTTCCTGGCGTAGAATTGGCAGCTGAACAGCTTTCTGGTCAGCGTCTGCTGTTACATGGATGGTGCGAAACCGTTCAGAACGATTGATCACAGCCGGAGTTTTCTGGATGCTGATGTCTGCTACCTGGCGAATCGGAATGTTATTGCCATCAGCGGTGCGGATTTTCATGGTTTCAAGATTGGCGAAAGACTGCCGTTCAGATTCAGGGTAGCGGACGTAGACTTTGACTTCTTCACCATCGCGCTGCATACGCTGAACTTCCATGCCGTAAAATGCACCTCTTACCTGCAAGCCCAGGTCGCGGCTGCTGATTCCGAGCAATTCAGCTTCCGGCTTGATTTGCAGTTGCACTTGCTCTTTGCCTTCAGAGAAGTCATCGCCGATATCAAACACACCAGGATATTGCGCGAGTTGTTGTTTGATTTTTTCTGAGACCTGTTTTAATTCATTGAAGTCATGACCTTTGAGCATGATATCGATGGGGTTGGCAGGACGGAAAATCGAGGCGCTGAAAGTCAGACGTTTAGCACCTGCAACGGGACCGACCATGCGTCGCCATTCCCGTGCCAGTTCAGTGCTGCTGACAGGGTTGGAACGCATTTCCTGGGGAACGATTTCAAAATTGACATATCCCTGGTTAGGCTTTAAACCCATACGCACGCTGCCTTGAATACTGACTGTGGAATAGACATTGGTGATGATGGTTTCATCAGGGTTGATGCTGTTATATTTATCGCGTAATGCCAGTGCAGCCTGTTCGATGCGCTCGACATGACGGCGTGTTACTTCATACGGCGTGCCTTCCGGTAAGGTTAATTGGGAACGGGCAATTTCGCTTTGTACACGTGGAAAAAAAGTAAAACGTACCCAACCGCTGAGCAAGGTGCTGGCGATAATCAATAATACGCCAAAAAATACAGCCAGGGTCATGCCTGGATGCTGCAGTGCTCTTTTCAGCAAAGGCTGATAAACGCCCTCGATGAACGTTTGCAGGCCATCGCTGACGATACGCTGTAACCTGTTCAAGAAAGGAAAGCGATGTTCGGTACCGATATGTTTGAGATGAGCAGGCAGAATCAGTTTGGTTTCGATCAGTGATAATATCAGCACCGGGATAACAATAGCCGGAATCATGGTGAACATCTTGCTGCGTGAACCTTCCATGGTTAACAGGGAGGCAAACGCGACAATTGTGGTCAAGACACCGAATGTCACAGCGGTGGCCACTTCCTTCGTGCCATTGATCACTGCGTCTGTGGGGTCTTTGTCTTGCCCCATGTGCTTGTAGATATTCTCGCCGGTGACTATCGCATCATCGACAACAATACCGAGCACAAGAATAAACGCGAACATACTGGTGTAGTTAATGGTGACATCAAAAATCGGCATCACCGTGAATGCGCCGATAATGGAAACCGGGATACCAATGACCACCCAGAATGCCAGCTCCATTCGCAGGAACAAGGTGAGCAGTATGAAAACCAGTAAGCCCCCCTGTAATGCAGTCTGGATCAGAGAGGAAATCCGGTTATTGATATATTTGGATCGATCACGCCAATAACCCAGCTCCACTCCTGGTGGCATTTTAGTTTGATTGCTGGCAATGTAATCCTTGACCTGTTGCGAGATTTCCAGCGCATCCTGGCCATCGAGCCGGTAGACTTCGATCATCACCGAAGGTTTGCCGTTATAACGGGAAAGAATCGGTAAATCCACAAAGCCATCGTTGATTTTGGTGATATCACCCAGCCTTAGTCGGGTGCCATCAGAACGGGTTTTAACAACAATCTCGGCAAAATCGGCACCACGATATAACTGGCCTTTGGTTCTGACCAGAAATTCCTGTTCCCCGGCCTGAATCGCACCAGCTGGCAGGTCAATCGAGGAACGGCGTATGGCGTCAGCCAGATCAATGAACCCGAGTCCGTATTCACGCAATTGCTGTTCCGAGGCTTCAATGGATATTTCAAACGGACGAATCCCGGTGATATCAACTTGTGAAATGCCGGGTAATTGCGCGATGTCATCCCGGACCTGCTTGCCGAGCTGGCGCAATTCAGGTTCGGGTAAATCCCCGCCCAAAGACACACTGATGACTTCAAACCGTCTGGACATGACGCCGACTTCCAGATCTTCAAGTTCCTCCGGCAGACTCTGGATGATATCGACTCTGGACTGGATATCAGTCATCACCTCGCGGTACTCATAACCATCTGCTGACTGCATGGTGACCGAACCGGAACCTTCCGCGGCAGTGCTGCGTAATTCAGTGATACCGGGCAAGTCGTAAATGGCTTCCTCGATGCGGGTGACAGCAGATTTTTCGATGTCTTCCGGGGTGCCGCCAGGATAAGCGAATTTAACAAACAAGCGACTGCGTTCGTATTGCGGTGAGGATTCAACCTCAATCATGGTGAACATGACAAACAATCCGCTCAGAACGATAATGCCCATCAACAGATTGGCAGCGACACGATTGCGGCGAACCAGGCAATCATGAGCGGTCTTGATGTCTGGATGCTGCAGGCTTGCCTTGTTGACCAGAATGCGGATTTGAAGAGTGTCCGTGAGCAGGTTTATGCGCTAAGTCAGATCGATGATTTTGTTGATCGGAAGCCACATTCACTTTGACATTGTTGGCCGCAAACGGCACATAGGTTACACAGAGTTTTTCACCAGCGGACACGCCTTGATTAACCAGCAGTTGATCGTGGGTTTCCCACAAAACATCAATGGATTTACGTTGCAGCCGGTTGTCGTTATCGACAACCATGATCGTGTTGCTGCCTTGCACGGCCGTGCGTGGCAGGGCAAATACATCGTGTAAAACCTGACCCTGTATATCAGCTTTTACAAACTGCCCGATTTCCAGCGGTGGCCGACCATCATCATGTTTTTTGTACGGATTATCGACCTGGACAATCACAAATACCTGTCGGGTTGAGCGGTCAACAGTACCTTCAGTACGGATTACCCGTCCCGGCCATTGGTAGTTTTTACCGCCGATACTGGCATGAATGGTGGCTTCCGGTCCCACATAGTCAGCGTTGGTTTCACCCCTGTACGGTTGCGGTAAGTCAATCAATCCCCGCTGTTTTTCAGTAATTGGCAGGCGTACTTCAACATAATCAATGGCAAAAATTTTGACCAGTGAATTCCCGGGTGAGACGTATTGCCCACGGTCAACAGATTGTTCCAGGATTCGACCGGCGTAGGGGGCTTTGATCTGGGTGCGTTGTAGATTGAGCTGAACACGTTGTAACTGCGCTCTGGCAGAATCGACAGCGGCTTTGGCGCGTTCCAGTTGCGGTTTGCGTAACACCAGATCCGAAGGCGTTTCAGTGCGTCCAAGGCGTTTCCAGTTATCGGCAGCTTGTTGAGATTGGGCTTTTTCTTCCTCGTAATTGAACATGGACTCGGCCAGTGCGGCTTTGGCGGCTTTGCTGTCCAGCCGATAATCGGTTGGGTCGATGGTTAACAGGGTTTCACCGGCTTCAAAAAAACCACCGGGCCGAAAGTTCGGTGAGACTTTGATAATTTCACCGGAAACACGCGGAATCAGCGTCGTTGTTGTGCGTGGTTCTACAATTCCCTGAGTTTGGATAATAATCGGGAACTGCCGGGGTTGCAGAGTGATGGTTTCGACAGTCAGTGTTTTCGGATGCGAGGGTCTGCGCTTGGCTACCGGCTTATTGATATAAATCAGTGAAGCAATCGCCACAGACACAGCGATCACCAGGACCGGAAGTAATTTTCGGATCAGTATCATTATTGTAATTTAAGTACAGGGCCGCCCAGGGCCAGATAGAGGTTAACGCGATTTTGCAGACGTTGTTTGCGTATTTCCAGCAGATTGTTTTCCGAGTCAAACGCACGGCGTTGTGCTTCCAGCAGCGTGGTTATATTGGTCAGCCCGGTTACATAGCTGTTTTCTGCAAGGCGTTCAGCTTCACGTGATTCTTTGGTTTCCAGATTCAGTAATTCCTGTTGTTTGCGCAACCATTGCTCCGCGGCCATAGTGGTTTCAACTTCCTGAAATGCTTGCAGTACAACTTGAGCGTATTGTGCGGCAGCTTGCTTGACCCGTGCCTCAGCCTGGAAGCGTTCGGCAAACAGTTGTCCGCCGTGAAATATTGGCTGGGTAAGATTACCTGCAATATTCCAGATGATGAACTCGGGGTTGAACATGTCTTTGTATTCTCGACTGCTGGTGCCTCCGCTACCACTGATTTGTATGGTTGGCAGTAGATTTTTTCTGGCTTTCAACATGCGCTGGTCGGCTGCAAAAAAGCGTTGCGCGGCGGCGATGATGTCCGGGCGACGCTCCAGCAAGGTCGAAGGGACGCTGTCTGGGAGAGTCTGATCGGTCGCAGGCAGTTGATCCGGGAAAGCCAGGCTTGCTGATGGGTAGCGACCCAGCAGCGCTTCAAGTGTGCGGGTTGTTGCATCCCGGATGCTGAGAAAATTCTCTTTGCGGCCTTGTGCGCTGAGCAGGTTGGTACGGGCAAGACGCACATCCAGCGCTTGATAGAGACCGCGATCATAACCTTGCTCGATGATTTCCAGGGCATTCTTGAAACTGTCGATGGTTTTTTCAGCCAGGTTCACTTGTTGAATGGCGACAATGCCGTCGAACCAGGTTTTGGCGATATTCGCTGCCAATGATAACTTGGCCGCCCGATAATCAGCCAGGGACGCTGTTTTTTCATGCTCGGTTGCTTCCAGTTCATTGCCAAGCTTGTACCACAAGTCGATTTCCCAGATAAAATCCAGAGAAAACCCGAATGTGTTGACCGGTTTAGCCGAAACAGCAAAACCGCCAGCATTGTTACGCTTGTTGCGGCTGGCTCTGAGTCCGGCATCAATCTGAGGCCAGAATACTGACCACGCCAGCCAGGTTTGTTGTTCGGCAACTTCAGTTGCGGCATTAAGACCACGCAGATTCGGGTTGCTGTCAAATGCTTCTTCGATCAGTTCCGCAAGGACAGGATCACCCAGGTCTTCAAGCCAGGGTTTGACCGGGTCATCGCTAAGCGATGTGGAGGCAGACCATTGATCCGGAAGTGCAACAACATGCGGTGTTGTTTCAGCAGATTTGAAATAACTGCATCCTTGTAACTGTAAACAGGCAATCGTTGCCAGTGCACCAGCCAGGGGTTTCAAACACTGTTGTATTGTGCTCAGGAACTGTTTAGTGCGGACTGTTGACTTGATATGTTGTGTTGAAGTCAGTGTCATGCTGGTTTCCCTGTTGCCGGTTTTTGTCTCAAGCCAGACAAATCATCGAGAATCATATAATTAACAGGAATCAACAGCAATGTGATAAATGTTGCAAAAATGACCCCGAATCCCAACGATACAGCCATTGGAATCAGGAACTGGGCTTGTACATTTTTTTCAAACATTAACGGCAATAAACCAGCAAATGTGGTTAACGAAGTTAACAGAATAGGTCGGAATCGTGCGGCCCCTGCCTGAGTCACTGCAGTTTTGATGTCGACACCAGCCAGGATGCGGCGGTTAATAAAATCAACAAGTACCAGACTGTCGTTGACCACAATGCCAATTAATGCAACCATGCCGAGAATACTGTTAATAGTCAGGTTCATGCCTAGCATCAGATGTCCCAGTACGGCCCCGAGCAAGCCGAATGGAATTGCTGACATGACGATCAGAGGTTGAGAATAGGATCGAAACGGAATGGCCAGCATGGCATAAATGCCGACAACAGCCAGTAAAACGCCTGATACTACGCTGGCAAAAGATTCTTCCTGATCCTGGGTTTCACCTTTCAGAGTGTATTGTACACCGTTGTATTCACTTAATGTTTCATTCAGCCAGACTTTGAGATCGCGTTTTAACACGTCCATGCGTACCGTCTTCTTGTTGATATCGGCAGTCACATTCAGAGTTCTGAAACGGTCGGTACGGTAGATCGTTGCCGGACTGCGTTCAATGGTCAATTGCGCGACATCAGTGAATGGGACTTCAGTACCGGCAGGTGTGCGAATATACATTTGTTTGAGATTGGCCAGTGAATGGCGTTCCTCGGCAGGGTAGCGAACAATAATGCGCACATCATCACGACCACGCTGAATGCGTTGGGCTTCGCGACCGAGAAAGGCTTGCTGAACCTGAAGCGCCAGATCGTTAAGTGTAATACCTAGTAATTCAGCTTCCGGTTTGATGCTGAGTTGAATTTCCTCTTTGCCTGACTCGTGATTGTCTGAAATATCGAAAACCCCTGGATAACCGGATAAATGTGACTGGATTTGAGTTGATAATTCGGTTAACTGTTCGTAGTTCAAACTTTTCAGCTCAATATCCAGTGGCATACCACCATGCCGGATGTGTCCGACGAAACTGAGTTGTTCAGCTCCGGGAATCGGTCCGATCATGCGCCGCCATTCTCTTGCCAGTTGCTGGCTGCTGATATCCAAGGTACGAATTTCTGGCGGTACGATCTGAAACATCACTCGGCCCAGATGCGATTGTGGATTACTTGATCCGCCGGTACTGCCCACAGTACTGAATATCGAGGTGATAATGCTTTCCTGTGTTGCAGGATCGATATACTTGGACTGTAAACGCTGTGCCGCCTGGTCGATTTGACGAATATAGTTTTCAGTGATATCAAATGGCGTGCCAACCGGCATGGTTAAGGTGGCTCTTGCCGTATCGCTCTGGGTGCGTGGAAAAAATGTAAATCCCATCTGACCGCTGGCAATCAGGCTGATCACAATCAGCGCTATTCCGATAAATAAGGACAGTGAAAAATAGCGGTGTTCAATGGTTTTCGCCAGCAACGGTGTATAAATCCGTGCGATAGCGTTTTCAAGACTGACGGCAACCCGGCTTTGCCAACGGCTGATCAGGTTATGCTGATCATTGTTGTCAGTTTTTAAATGTCTGAGGTGGGCCGGCAGAATAAATTTGGATTCAATAAATGAAAACAGCAGCACTGCAATCACAACCACCGGCACAATATTGAAAATGCGACTGAATGGACCCCCGCCGTTAATTTTAAGTCCGTAAAATGCGATAACAGTGGTTAACATGCCAAACGTGACCGGCACAGCGACATCTTGTGTGCCTTTAATGGCGGCAGTGACAGAATCGCTATCGAGTTTGTTACGCAGCCGCGCATAAATGCTTTCACCGGTAACGATTGCATCATCGACAACCAGTCCCAGCACCATGATAAATGCGCCTACGCTGGTATAGTTAATACTGATTCCCATCCACGGCAAGATAGCGAACGAACCAATAATGGCGACCGGGATTCCTACTGAAACCCAGAGCGCGACTGACAGTCTCAAAAACAGGCTGAGCACTATAAATATCAGAATAATGCTTTGTACAGCACTATTCATCAATGTCGCTAATCTGATTTTGATAGACTTGGCATGATCGCGCCAGTAACTGATGGTTACCCCAGGTGGCATACGCAGTTGTACATCTGCAATATAGTCTTTAACTGTACGGGCAATTTCAATAACGCTTTGTTTGCCGACACGGTAGACTTCGAGTTTAATGCTGCGCTGGTTATTATAAAAAGCTGACAACGGTTCCTCTTCAAACCCGTCAACAACCGTGGCGATATCACCAAGTCTCACATGACTGCCATCTTCACGCGGTAACAGAATGATGCGTTCAAAATCTGATTTGACGTAGGCTTGTCCTTTGGTGCGCAATAATATTTCACCTGAAGAGGTTTTAACCACGCCGGCTGGTAGATTCAGCGAGGATCGATTAATTGTCTGGGCGACATCGTCCAGCGTTAACCCATAGCGGCGCAGATTTTTCTCGGAAACCTCGACAGCAACCTCATAGGGTCTGACTGCGGTTAACTGAACCAGTGAAACACCGGGCAAACTGGCAAGATCATCGCGCACCCATTCACCGATATGGCGCAGCTCGGCTTCGGGAATATCTGCTGCAACAATCACACTGATAACTTCCCAGCGTCGCTGTGCAACTGTGACAATCGGTCTGTCACTGTCATCCGGGAATGTATCGATAGTATCAACCCGCGACTTGATATCTTCAGCCAGCTCCCGGGGGTCATAGCCGTCACTGACTTCAATATTAACTGTTGCCAGACCTTCAGTTGCTTCTGATCGGATGGTTTTAATGCCTTCCAGATCCTGGGTGATTTCCTCAATACGAATCACAAGGCTTTCTTCCACTTCTGCCGGTGTTGCGCCTCTGTAAGACACATTGACTGTGACGATATCCAGTTCTGATGAGGGATGGGCTTCAACAATAATATTACCCAGTGAAGCGATTCCCCATAATACAATTGCCAGCATCAGCAGATTAGCTGCGATACTGTTACGGGCAAACCAGCTAATCAGGGTATTCATGAGTATTAGATTGCCGTATTGTTGGCATTATATTAGGTGTTATGTATGAAATGAAAAACTGTTATGTTAAGTTTAACTAATAGTGATAATGTTTAATTGTATTGGTTTTAATAATGAAATAATGATCGAAAAATAAAACCTCAGCCATGAAAAAATATTGGGGTAAATAAACGGATTTATTATGGCTAATTGATGAAACACTGAATTCTGGTTGTGTGATCTATCGACATGGCCTACTTTCAGCATATCAGATGAGTCATGTCAGTCATAGCAATATCTATCACTGAATGTAATGAATGTCGACTTTCAATCAATGGCGCTTAAAACTGTGTTATATGACACAGTTTTTGGGTTATCGCCGATTAACTGTTATCAATAAAGGCAATACTGTTTTTAAGTATTGGTAATTCCCCTGATCAATTATTAGTGGATAAAAATTTGTTTTTTTATGACGATTTTTCAATAGTGTTTCACTTGAAAATTCGATGATGAGTTGCTAAATCTCAGCCGATTAAATCAACTATTTTCAGTTGTTGGCATTATATATGCATTAAAACCTGAGGTGCATAAATCCTGAGGTGCATAAATAATGATAAAAAGGCGATTCTATGAAAAAAAGGATGAAAACAATAACAACCTCACTGAAAACACTCACTGTTCTTTCTTTGGTTTTTCCGGTTTACTGTTTCGCAGCAGAAGATGACATAGACAATACAATTGTTGCTGATTCTTCCGGTTCAGCTTTGCAGCTTGAGAGTATGGCGGTAACCGCTCCAGTTGCAGAAGCGACTCTGGGCGGAATCGATATCAAGCAATTGCCAATGGCTTCAACCATCATCAACCAGAATGAGATTAAACGCTTAAAGTTTGTTGACCCGGATGAATTACTGAACAGAATTCCTGGTGAAACGTTGGTGCGCAATCTACGCATACCAAACGGCGCTAAATCGTACACCATCCCTTTAATTGATGGTGTTGCATTAGGTAGCCCGCTAAGTGGTGCAACGCAAGATTTCGGGACAGATGTTAATCCTCAGGATATACAACGCATTGAAATTACTAAAGGTCCGACATCTGCACTGTATGCCAATAATGCATTTGGTGGTGTGATTAATGTGATTACCAAAGGGTCTCAGAGCCTGCCGGAACAAGATACCCGTTTTTGGGTAGAAGCGGGTAATTATGATCGCTATCGTGGCGGTGCAAGTACAAAAGGTCAGGTTCAGGGAATAGGCTATTTGTTCCATGCCAGTAGCTGGAATTTAAGCGCATTTCGCGACCAGGGACGTGTTAATGATCTTGGTATTGAGCGGATAATAGATGTTGGAGAAGAGCGTCATCAAGCCAGTGGCAAGTTGATTTTTCATCCTGACGACCTTTCCAGCCTGATCATTCGTGGCTCATACCTAAAGGACAGAACCTCTAACCCTGGCGAGCTATTGCAGTCTGAATTTGATCAAGACAATGACCAGATTGGCAGACAAAATGGTTTCACTGAAAATCTCGAAAGCTATTTGGGCTCAGCTCTCTATGAGCGAGATATGTTTTCTGATGGCCATTTAACAGCAAACTTTAATCTTCGCTTTACCGATGCAGCAGGTCTTTCTCGTTTTGGTGGTCCAAATGATGATACTGATGTCGATATCAATGGCAAGGTTATGTATAAGCATGATTTCTCATTTCTTGATTCAAATATCATTATCGGCACCGACATTTATCATGGTACGAATGATGATTTTAACCCGGCTGAAGACCCGGAAGATAACACGCGAGATGACGACGAAACAAGAATTTATGCAGGGTTTGCCCAACTGCAATTTTGGCCAATTGAAAATGTGCAAGTGACTGCAGGTGTGCGCCATGAAAGCATAGACCTGGATCATAAGAGGACGGAATCATTTAGCGGTGACATTGATTCAAGTACTGTTTCGTTTTCCAAAACACTACCAAAGGCTGGTATTAGCTACGACTATCTGGATAATCATCGGGTCTGGTTTGCTTATGGCGAAGGCTTTCTAGTACCTACAGTCGGCCAGTTATTCACGGCAGGTCGTGGACAGGCGAATCCCGACCTGGAACCAGAAGAAGCGCAACATTTTGAAGTTGGCTTGCGTGGGGTTATTCCATTATTTGGTAGGGACTTAACTTATGATACGTCTTATTACAATCAAACCATTGATAACTTTATTGTTTCCAGTCAATTAGCAGAAGACCGAGCAAGAAATCTTAACGCTGGCAAAGTCAATGTTCAAGGTGTTGAGTCTGTCGTCGAATACCAGCCATTTGATTTTATTAGATTTGGTATTACCCATACGTATCAAGACAATAAATATAGAAGATTTATTGATGGTAATGGTAACGATTTAAGAGGAGAGGAGTTGTCACGCTCACCAGAGCATCATGTTAATGGCCGAGTTGCTGTTTTACCAATGGAAGGGTTGGCAATTGAACTCGAAGTTGACTCTTTAACCTCATATTCGACAAGAGATAATTCCACTGAGGATCCTCGCGGGCGTTTTGACAGAGATGAACTTATTAACTTACGTGTCACCTATGACAAAGGTCCTCTTGAAGTCTGGTTCCATGCCTTGAATATAGGTGATGTTAAAGAAGATCGTGTTGGGTACAACACTCGTGCAAGACAGCGATCAATCAGAACAATAGACGGTTTACAACTGTTTGGTGGTGTTGCTTACCACTTTTAAGTATTGTGCAGTTAATTTGAAATTCAAAAGGGTTGATGATAGATCAGCCCTTTTTTGCTTAAAGACAAGGTGGATACTATGGTACAAACAATTAGAACACCTGCCGAAATCAACAAACGTGCCTTGAGCCGCAAATTTTATCAGTTAATCATACGCTGGCATTTTTTCTGCGGACTGCTGTTCATTCCCCTGATTATCGTTATCAGCATTAGCGGATGTATTTATCTGTTTGAGGATGAATACGAAGAATTTGCGTATCAGGACATGTTGTTTGTTAATCCTGGTGCAACAAAATTATCGGCCTCGGCGCTGATCTCTCTTGCAGCGCAGTCCGTTCCGGGCATGAAAGTCAGCCACTTTAAAATGAGTGATGATCCGGCTCGAAGCAGCGAAGTCATTTTTAAAGCCAAACATCAACACAAGCCGGCTAAAGTCAGCATGGAATGGGCCGGGGACGGTCCTGAAAAAGTGCCTATGGTGATGAATCGTGCGAGAATCAGTGTGTATATTAACCCCTACACGGGTGCAATTCTTGGTTCAATCAAGAGCACAGACCGTTTCATGAATATCATGAAAGATTTGCATGGTAATTTACTGGGTGGCAAATTCGGAACCAAGTTTGTCGAGTTAACCTCATGCTGGGTGATGATGTTGATGGTGACCGGCTTGATTATGTGGTGGCCGCGCTGGAATACCGGAATTATGGGGACATTAATACCACGTTTGAATCAAAACAAGCGTCTGTTCTGGAGAGATTTGCACGCAGTTCCGGCATTTTATTTTTCCTTGTTGATTATTTTTATGATTATCAGTGGGTTACCCTGGACGGATGTCTGGGGTGAGGCATTTCACACAATTCAACGCGAGTTGAAAATGTCGTCTCCAGCAGGATTTCATTCCAGATCGTTAAAATCAAGATATGTTGCGGATGGTCATAAAATATCTGTTGATACAGTGATCGCAGAAGCCCGTAACCGGGGATATCAGGGTAATCTGGATGTCAAATTTCCCAGAAACAAAGTTGATACGTTTGCGATTCAAGTCGATTCTGACGATCCTGCGACACGGCCTTCCATGCACCTGGATCAGTATACCGGCAATGTGATTGCAGCGAGTGATTGGAGCAACGTTCCGTTGCTGGCAAAATCAGTCACATATGGCATCAAGCTGCATCGCGGTGAATATTTCGGGGTCTGGAATCTGGTGCTGGTGTTGATTACCACACTGGTGCTGATTTTTCTGGCTGTTTCCGGCGTCGTTATGTGGTTGCAACGACGACCAAAAGGAAAACTTGGCTCACCTAAATACCCAAGAGATTATAGAGTCCCGAATTGGGTCATTGGCACTACACTCGGGTTTTCTGTCTTCATGCCACTGCTCGGTGCATCGTTGATTGTCTTTTCGATTGGTGACTGGATGTATCATAAAACCCGACCAGTACCCGCCTAATGATAATCAATGTAGGTCGGGTTAGATGTGCAATTCAACAAAGGCTTGAAATACCAGATAAATGTGAGCACATCGTAACCCGACAAATGCGTTTGGTTGCAAGTAGAGGTTGTAAGCATCGTAGATTCGGTTAGTGATAGCGTTACCTAATAAATGGCTTGAGGTGCTCAAATGTGTGTTGGGTTACGGCACACCCATAAATACTTGGAAAGTTAAAGCCGCTTTTGTATTGTATGCCTAACCCAACCTACGAGGTAATCAATTTAAGCAGGTTATTGTTAAGCGTAATTGAATACAAGCCTGTAATGAATATAAAAGAATAACTAAAGGTCAATAAATATGCAGTTATTGAGAATGTTTTCTCTGGGGTTTTCTGTTTTCTTGTTGTTCAGTCAGCAGCTTTATGCAGCAGAAACCAAACAACCT
>JAHZJL010000257.1 GCA_022600935.1 Gammaproteobacteria bacterium | reverse complement strand
TGTTCCTGCATTACTGGATTTAGACTTAAAAGTTTGCAAACCGATATTCACATTTCCACTTAGATTTGGATCATCAAGTATTTCGTTCATCGCAGCTTTTAAAATATCAATCTTGCTGGGGTTGCCAGCTGATGGAGCGCTATTGTCCGGCGCATAGTCCATGCTGTCTGACAAATCCAATATCAACAATAAATTTGGTTTAACGCCACTGACACTTGGATTAACAAAAACATCAATGTCATCTGCTATTAGACTGGTTGAAAACAGGATAGCTATCAAGCTGACTAACCATGACAACTGAAATTCATGTTTACTGATCCTATTCATAATGCTTATTCTCTTATTATTTCAATGATGGTTAATCTAAATGGTGTTGACTCAACTGGGACAGTTAGCTGGATGCCCTGCTGAAGGGAGAACGATATAGCCGGCGCGATCAATTTTTACTGATGTTTTAACCGTATCTTGCGAAGAGGCCTTGACCAGGTATCGCTGAGCCATCAATTTTTGTGACTGTCCGAGATCATTATTCCAACTAAATCCCGATGCCAGTGCTTCTCCAGCAAAACAAATGTCCACATCCACATCGACGTCGACAAGCTTCTCGTTATTTGCATTGACAATGTCGAATTGATCTGGAATGTCGGTATGTTTAATTTCGATCGCACTCGAAGACTGAGTTCCGCCTAGCCAGCTAAGTAGATTCCAGTTGCGTGAAATTGATGAATTAGCAGCTTCGAAATTACTCGCCTGGTTGCCCAGGTTACTTGCCATTCTTTCCTGAAGAACGATATTTCTGAACATACTGGTACTGAGTATTCCCATAATTACCAGAAAAATCATCGATGTTGCCAGAGCCATTCCGGACTGGTGTTTCAATAATGATGGATATTGTTGAATTGGAGTGTGGTTAGATCGCATTTGTATTAGACTCCGATATTCGGCAGATCATAAAAATAGCTGACTGTTTTGGTATTCAGTTCATTACCAGCCTGAAGAGTAAGCAACAGTTCAATTGATCGAACCTGCGCCCAGTTCGTCACTGCATTGGCACGGGTAATGGTATCGATGCTTCTATCATCGTCTGTATCTTGCCCATACCTGACCAGCATGCTTGTCAGTGTCAAGCGCTGGTTAATACTCCCCTGGCTACTACCAATGATCGTTTGAGTTTCAGTCCCCTTGACGCTGTTTACCCGTTCGCACTCCAGAAAGCCATCCGCGTTTACACGATAGGTGTTGCTCTCCAGCGAGTCCTGCGGCATGCTTGCAGCTGATGTGGTTTCTCCAAAACAATTCACTGTCATGGAGTCGACTTGATAGCGGATACTGAACTGATCATTGGCAACACTATTGGTTGTACTTTCTACGCCCCCAATCACCTGGCCGTCTGTTGCGAATTTAATATTGCTGGTTTCAGCAGGAAATAAAATGGTTTTCTGTTGTATCAATTCACCGCCAGCAGATTTCATCGGCAAAAAACCAGTTTGCCGGAGAACGCTACCTAATATTAAGTGCATGTAACGACTATTTTCCTGTAACGTAATTTGTGATTGCTGGAAGCTCTTGGCCCTGGCACTGCTTAAGAATATAGTGATGACTACAGCGACAATTACCAGGCCAAGCAAAAGACTAATCATCAGTTCCACAAGAGTGAAACCAGCTTCACCAATGTTTCTCTGAGAGTAATTCATGCTTCAATCCTGATTTGATAGGTTTTATTCAGGTTGTCAGCAGATGAATTGTCAACACCCACAGCACTCATTTGCTTTTCAGTCCAGCTCATAGAAATCTGAAATAAAGGTCTGGCACCAGCTATTTTTTCGATACTGACAATGCCTTCCGGGAAGTTATCGATATGGTTTTTTCCCCATGCTCTTAGGTCAAAAGCTGCTTGTTGTTCAGGCGTACAAATTGAAGAAGTACAAATTTTGTTACTCGCAAGCAAGCTATCATACGACTGGTCCCCTAAATTCGTTAATTGCACAACACCATTGTTATTGCCAAGCTTGAATTTGAAGCTTAAATCGTCCTTGATATTTTTCCAGTACCCCGGATTGCACCGAATCAGCGTTGATATACCACTCGCCTGATAGGCAGCTATTCCATGTATATTTGCTGTTTGCGTACTGTCAACAGCCATTGAGGTTAATCCAGCATGTCCAAGCAAGCTGACTGATACGACCAGAAGTGCAATCAGTATTTCCATTAGCGCAACACCTCTTTGCGAAATGCCTGAAGCGTGAGTTGTTAATGTATTGATTGGTGATACTTGATGGCTTATGAACATGTTGAGGTTCCCATTTTAGATGCGGTGATTTGTCCGCTGCGTGTAATCATGATCTGCTGACTATATTGACTTTTGTTTTTGCCATCACACAGAGTGAATGTACGAATGTTGTTTGCAGCAACGCCAAACCGATTAAAACGAATCGGTGTTGCATTACTTGTATCCGTTAAGGTGTCAGCACTGCCAAAAGATTGTTGTATTCTGATTGGTTGCCCAATAATGGAATTCGAGCTATCAATAACTGCAACAATCCAGCCCTGGATTCCCCAATTAGTTATTGATGCATCACAATCTGTGGCG
>JAHZJL010000256.1 GCA_022600935.1 Gammaproteobacteria bacterium | reverse complement strand
GTGCCGCGAAACACAGATTGATACAGCACAGACTGATCAATAAACAGCGATGCATTACAATGCACTCAGTTTGGTCAAATGGCGCAAGTAGCGCTGAGAATGCTGTTTAGCCCGTGTTTGTTGCTGTGGTTTCTGGCCAGGACTGTGATAATGACCAACCGCCGCTGCCCAGCTGTGTGTCACTGAATAAGCTGCTTTTAATAACGCCGCACCATGGTGGAGATTGGTATAGGGTGATAAAGCACGGCACGGACTGCGTAAGCGTGTGTGATTCCAGCGCCAGTTGATTTGCATGAGTCCGATATCAATCGAGCGAATACCACGCGCTAATTGACGTGTTAACGCCTGACAGGCCGCGTTTCGTGATGCAAAACGGCGTGCTTTACCCGCCACATTGAGTGTCCAAGGCCAGGGTCGAAACACACCGTTATCGACAGTCTTTCCGCTTTCCGTCAGGGCCGCTGCGTATAACACCGAGGCGGGTATCTGGTATTGACTGGCAATGCGATAATAACCACGTGGGATCGTGTCAGCAAAAATGGTGACTGGAAAAACCAGCAACCAGCAGACCAGTTGTTTTTGATTAGTCACAGGCGTGTGCTTGATAGCGTTGCAAAATAGTCGGGATCAACTTGAAAACCAATGTCTGTGTCGACCAATCATAGGCTTCTTGTTCATGCTGGATGTGGGCAACAAGACTAAAGGCACCAACATCACTGCTCAATAATACCCACGGTCTCGTGCCACTGAGAAGACCATAGATTCCGTGCTTAAAAAGATGGGTATTGTGAATCAATCGGCTGATCTCTGCTTGCAACGTATGAAGGTTGGGCGCACCATGACGGTGTCGATAGAAACCATCGAAACAATAATCATAGATTACATACTGCTGTGCTCGACGCTGTAGAACGAATCCCCAGTCATACGTGGCATGCTCACACTGTGATGTAGTATCAACCCACCACTCTCGCTGGATCGCGTGAATTGGCAGGCCAGGTTCAAGATGAATGGGGGTATAGTGTGTTTTGTGTCTCATCGAAGATGGCCAATCGGTATTTGACGAATGGAATTTGGTTGAATTTGAAACGCAACTGGAAATTGCGTGACAACGGTTCCTGTAAAGCGCATTAACTCGCCATCTTCATGATTCAGGGTGATGCGTTTTGCTTTGACATCCGCTGGATTAATACTGGCCGCTTGCGCCCAATGACGAATCAAGTCGTCGTCTCGTCCCGGCTGGGTGGTGACAAAATACAAATCGAGTGTTGCGCCGACAGACAGTGTTCGTTTTGCTGTTTGATAAACACTATTCTGACACCGTGGGCAGTGCTTAATTTTGACAAACAACGCAATTCGATCATCTTTTTTCCATGTTTCAGGGTCCGGGACACTCAGATTGAGTTTACTCACATCAACCATCGGTTGATTGCCGTACAGGTCATTCCACGCAGTGTTGTATGCCTCCTGGAACTTCAGTGTACGCGCCACGTCATCGTGATAGCGTTTGGCCCAAAGCCGTGCATAATGACGACGTTTCTGATCGGTTTCTGCATGCATTGCCAGCACTTCCAGCGGTGAAATTGTGGGTGGACTAATACTGCCGCGTATGCCTTGCATGAGGTGTTGATAGCGTTGCCATTCGGTCTCAGACAGATTCCATTGCAGTCTGCGCTGATCGATTGTGTCACTGCGCGATTTGGTATTTGCACTGGTCATTGATTGGCTGGTGTCGACTTCAATGGCACTGGCCTTGGCTAACATCAGCACTATAAACAGACTCAAGAGGCTTACTTGTCGGATAGACATTGTGCTGTTCCATACAGTGTTTGTTGGGAATACGGTAATGTCAGATTGCGCTGAATAATCTGTGTTGTTGGGCTTGTTAACACACACCGTTCGCCTGTTGGGTACTGAATATCAATCACAATGGGCGTTAGTGATGGTTCTATTGGGTTTTCATCGGAGGTCTGCGCGGGTGGCGCAAACTGCGCCACTGTTTTAACAACTGGCTCAGTCACCCCTAACAACACGAATACTAGTGCCAAGATATCCATCAATGTAAACGCAAGGTCAGCGGTTGTTGACGCGCATTGACCAATTCAACCTGGTGTTCGTTTGCATGAATCGCTGTTAACTGCCAGCCCCGGTATTGCTCACCTTGTCTCATTGTGATCAATTGCAAACCATCTTGAAGCACAGCAGTTTGTGACGCACCCCACTGGTCAATACTGGCGAGTATCCATTGCGGACGTGTCTGACGTGGCTTGCGCCGTTTGACAATGCGTGGTTTTTTTCGTTTATTCTGCTCCAGTATCCGGCGGCTCTGTACCTGTATCTGTTTTGTCGTTTCACTGAATCCATTTTGTAAATCTGTCACTTGCAGCTTGATCTGTTCAAGTGCCGCATTGTGTTTGCTGAGCTGATCCTTGAGTGCTATTTGCTGCTGGTTTAATTCCTGAAGATTCGGACGAAATTCATCCAGTGGATCAACTTCAACTGACTGGGATAATGCAGATAACGCATTTGTTTCAGCTGAGTCTGTCTTTGCAATCCTGTCATCTGGTATTGCCGTGGGCTCGTAATTGAATGCATAAATAACCGAGCTTAGAATAACAAGCAGAATGATGATCATTGGTATTGGAACGGGACGATTGAGCTTGAATGGTTTCATGGCACTAGCTCCAGTTGATAATCGGGTTTTAAGTCATACGCTATCAAACGATGCACAGGGTCAATATAGAGTCTGAATGCAGGTGAAGCCAGCGTAAGAAGGGCTTGTTGCAGTGGCATTGGACCAAGCTTGCGATGCACCGCTGGCAGAGGCAAATTCAATAACTGAAAAACGTCCGGGCCTTGTGCATCAAATCGCGCTAATGAATAGCCACTTGGTCTGAGCAAATGCCTGATCGCATCCCCGACAGTCTGAATGGGTTTTGGGATAGTGACTTTGATCATCACTGTCAAAATATCGTGTTGTTCAATTGTCGGGGTTGCCTGTATAACAGAGTATCGTCCAATCGACGTCTCTTGATTAAACAGCGCGATGGGCTGTGATTGCAGGCTGTCCTGTGTGACTGCAGCATTGACTTGATCGGGTGTCATTTGCGTTTGATGGTTCTCATTCGATGGATTTATTGACGACTTCTGTGCGCAGCCTGTTATGAATGACAGACCTAAGAATAGGAAAACGAGAGACTGACCCATGAGCATAACGTACCGATTGAAAAACAGGTCTTCAGTGTGACTGATGCAGGGTTTTTGGAGCAAGCAGAAACCCTGTTTGGGTTTTGCAGGGTTTTATAAACCAGGTGGGGCGTCACGCCCCACCTGGTTTTGTTTCTAAAAAAATTAAGCCGCTTTCAGGGCTTTCATTTTCTCAGCCAATGACCACAACGCTTGGTTGAGGTTGGTATTTTGATCAATCCCATTCACCGCACGGGTCCGGGTTAATCGATTGGATCTGGAGCGCGTGGTCAGCCCACACTTTGTTAAATGTTCCTGAACGACATTCAAGGTTGTCCAAAGATCTGTATTGATATCAGCACCCCGG
>JAHZJL010000255.1 GCA_022600935.1 Gammaproteobacteria bacterium | reverse complement strand
TGAACATTTCTGAAATCACCATGGCGCGCCTGAACCATTCCAATGTGTTGAGTCACTACTCACACTCTGGTATTGATGATATGGCTGATAATACCTGTCACTTCGGTTTAAACAATATGTTTGCCGATAACGGCTTGAGTGACGGTTATGCTACCAACCTGTATTTCCCGGCTGATGCTAATCAAATGCGTGCTTGTGTGAAATCGATCTTTCATGATCCTGGTCTGCGTTTTGTGTTCTCGACCCGTTCCAAAGTGCCAGGCATTCTTGATGACAATGGAAACGAGTTGTTTGGCGGCGATTATCAGTTTGTTTCCGGCAAGGATGAAGTCATTCGTGAAGGCACCCAGGGTTATGTTGTGAGTTTCGGTGAAACGTTATACCGGGCGCTGGATGCAGTCGAACGGCTCAAGCAGCAAGGCATCGATGTCGGCTTGATTAACAAGCCGACCCTGAATGTCGCTGACGAAGATATGCTGGCCAAACTCGGCGCTTCACCAATGGTTCTGGTCGTTGAATCATTCAACCATAAAACTGGTCTGGGCAGCCGCTTCGGAACCTGGTTACTGGAGCGCGGTTATTCACCTAAATTCGCTCATCTCGGTACTCACAAAGAAGGTTGCGGTGGACTCTGGGAGCAACATCCTCACCAGGGTATCGATCCAACCGGGATTATCGCCAAAGTCAAAGACATGCAGTAACCGCGAGTTTACTGTTCATTTGATTGATGAAAGGGATGGCAGGTCGCCATCCCTTTTTTATGCTGTTCCTTTATCAGGGACACTGATTTCACTCGCCAACATACGTCGTTTAACATCTAATCCCCAATGGTATCCCCCCAAACCACCATGATTACGAATCACACGGTGACAGGGAATTAAATAAGCAACCGGATTAGCGCCAATCGCATTGGCCACTGCACGAACTGCTTTGGGTCGTTCGATATGCTGAGCAAGTTGCTGGTACGACCAAACCTGACCTTTGGGAATTCTTGACAAGGCTTGCCAGACTTCAATTTGAAATGCTGTTCCACTGACCAGCACAGTCAACACAGAATGGCGCTGCTGCGTATCAAAAATTCTCTCTGCCAGGCTTGCAATGACAGATTGATGCTCAGTCAATCTAACGCCAGACCAGTTGTGCGTTAGCCTGTTCAATGTGGATGAATCATCAGCGTTACCCGGAAAAGATAGTTGGCAGATGCCTTGTACTGTCGCCGCTATAAATGCTGTACCGAACGGACTGGAACAAAACCCGTAGTTGATTAAGTCAATCGATTCAGCGTGTTTGAGTTGCATGGAATCGATTGTTTTGAGCGCGATGTTGTTTGAATAACCAGATTGATTGCCGTATATCTGCTTGTCACCAGATTGATTTTTAGTTAACACCGTATTCAGAAATTGCGGTGTCAATTCTGGTAATTGACAATCCGTTTTATTCAATACGGTTGTATCACTGTCAATATCGTTTAAACCCATAATCTTCATCGACCCCTGATCCGTTTCAACACTCACAAGTTGACTCAATTGCGTGAATTTGATTATATGCCAGTGTCGATTACAGTTGATAGCTTGTTTGAACATTTAAAACAGGTTTTAACGTCATGATGATATAAAGGCAACAAGACTCAACAAAACTTAAAAACAAGCAACTCGACAACATCATAGCATCAGCAAGTTCTTTAAACCGGCTCTGGCAACAAGAACAATAGTTGGATTTTACTAACGCAGACAGGAGAAGACTCATGATAAAACGAACAATTTGGGCAACACTTGCTGTTTTTATTACCTGGTCAATTCTTGATTATCTGATTCATCAAGTCCTGTTGAAATCAACGTATCAGGCAACTGCCCACTTATGGCGGTCAGAACAGGACATGAATATGGTTCTGATGACAAGTATTACCCTTGTACTGAGCTTGTGTTTTGTCGCGATCTACAGTTATCTGGTCAATCCAAAATCACTGTCCAGCGGCATCAAATATGGGATGATTCTGGGCTTTGCGCTGGGATTATCCATGGGTTTTGGATCATACAGCTATATGCCGATTCCATTCAGTCTTGCAGTCAGCTGGTTCGTCGCCAGTTTTGTGGAGTTTATACTGGCAGGGACTTTGATTGGCTTGATCGTGAAACCTGAAGGCGAATAACAAACTATTTCTGGGTTGGGTTGTGTTACGCGTGAGTCCAATTCCAGCTGGACAACTATGGACTGATGAATCGACATGAACCTGGAAAAGCTAAAACAAGCCGAACTTGCGTTTTTACACCAATATCCAGGTGGGTTTCATCATCCCGATCTGCTGGCTGTTGGCAAAAAACATAAAATGGACACAATGATCGCGCTGGCCAGAGACAGTTTTTCTACGGAAAACGTCAACAACCCTGAATATATCGTCGAGCAGATGGTTAAAATCATCGGTCGGTCGTCCATGGTATCAATGTTTGAAAAACCCAAATTCAGGGATTTCGCCAAAGCGCTTTCAGCTCACGATGTTGCCCGGCTTGCAAGCGGACTGGAGGAATTGCTCAGCGGTGAACAGCAAAGCGGTTTTGAAATGATGCTTGAGGTGCTGAGAACCGGCAAGCTGGCCAAGTGGTCTTTGATGACAATTTGCCCTGTCTATTTCAATCCCGACTACGAGGTCTTCGTCAAACCCACTACAGCCAAGGGAGTCATTGACTATTTCGAGCTTGAGCCATTACAGTATAAACCTGCGCCGACCTGGGCGTTTTATGACACTTTCAGAGCAACCATCAATCAGATGAAAGCTGAAGTCGATGCGTCCTTGTCACCAAATAACGCAGCATTTACCGGGTTTTTGATGATGAGTCTCGAAAACAGATCTTGTGGTTGACGACCTTCCTGCATCAGTCACTGAAATCAGCGACAAAGAAATTCAGCAGGCGATACACATTCTTCATCCCGATTCTGAGAGTTTCTTCAATATCTTCCATCGAGATCTGATCTGACGACTTGCCTGCTGCAGCATTGGCAATGACTGCACAACACGCGTAGTCCATCTCCAGCTCCCGCGCCAGCGCCGCTTCCGGCATGCCCGTCATTCCAACCAGTGTGCAACCATCTCGTTCCATGCGGATAATTTCTGCCGCAGTTTCCAGACGCGGCCCCTGAGTGCAGCCATAGACCCCCTGCTCAACAATCGGGATCATATTGTCGCTCGCAGTCTGAATCAGTCGCTGGCGGAGTTGTTGGCTGTATGGCCAGCTGAAATCAATATGGGTCACAGGAGTCATGCTGTCTTCGTAAAACGTTGAAGACCGGCCCCAGGTATAATCAATGATTTGATCAGGAATCACAATATCCGCAGCGCCCAGTTCCGGGTCGATAGCGCCAACTGCAGCGACAGCAATAATCGACTGGATGCCAGTATCCTTCAATGCCTGGATATTGGCTCTGTAATTGATTTTATGTGGTGGCAAATGATGACTGTTGCCGTGTCTTGGCAAAAAAACCACTGGATAACCAGCTAATTGCCCGAAAGACAGTGGCGCTGATGGATCTCCCCAACGGGTGGTGACAGTGTTCTGTTCGTCCAGTTTAAAATCATCCAGCCTCGTTAAGCCGGTACCACCGATGATCGCAATTTTAGTCATGGTGATTCACTCATTGACTGACAGGCAAACAAACCGGGAGCATTTCTGAGATAGCCTTTGTAATCCATTCCATAACCGAACAAATAATAATTGTCTGCCCGAACTCCGATAAAATCGGCATGGATCGGCTTGTTTCGATCAATCTTTTTATCCACAAGAACAGCGTTGAAAACAGCTTCTGCACCTTGTTGCAGGCAAAAATCCCGGATAGCGGACAGTGTAATACCTTCATCGAGAACATCATCCAGAATCAGCACAGTCCGTTTATGCAATGGCGTAGCAGGACGATATAACCACTGGATGTCATTGCCGACTGTCTGATTTCCATAACGCGTCGCGTTAACCGAGTCCAGGTTAAGCGGGAATGCCAGATGCGGCAGCAATTTGCCGGCCAGAATAATCCCGCCATTTAAAACGCACAAACACAGTGGATTTCGGTCTGAGAGCTGTTCAGTGATTGCATCTGCCATTGAACGAATGGCATGATCAAGCTGCCCGGCGGTATACAAACAGCTGGCATCTTTTTCAATCTGGATAATTTCAGCGGGATACGCCATATTTAATGCTGGTTGTTGCGGTATAAACTGCTATCAAACCCTGTGTTTAGGTGAGATTTCACTTGATTTGAAATCTCCTCTTCTCAACCTGAATATGTTGTCTGGCAGAATTCTAACAGATCAGGCAATCAGATTGTTTGAATGTTGATTCAGCAAACCCGCCGTCTGTTGCCATCTGGCGCTGGCAAACAACTCATCACGACTATAAGTCGTGCGATGCAACATAGTCACCAGGCGATCCGCGCTTTCCAGGTTATTGACAATGGGCAAATAATCCAGAATATCAGCTGCCGCATCCGGATTATTGCAAATCAAAACCATATCACAACCGGCTCCCAGAGCCAGACTGGCACGCTCCCCGAAAGTTGCTGCAAATGCGGCGCCTCCCATATTAAGGTCATCAGAAAAAACCACACCATTAAATCCGAGTTCCTGTCTGAGCATGTCGGAAACCCAGCGTTGCGAATAGGTCGCAGGTTTATCGTCCACTTCGGGATACAGAATATGTGCCGTCATCACTGCTTCCAGTCCTTGCTGAATCAGATGCCAAAATGGTACCAGATCATGCTGACGAATGTCGTCCAGAGTCCGCGGGTCTTTGGGCAGGTCAAGATGCGAATCCAGAGCGACACTGCCATGTCCGGGGAAATGTTTGCCAACTGCCGCCATCCCGGCTTGCTTCATGCCATTGCGAAACGCAGCAGCAAAACTACATACTTGATCTTTATTAGCGGCAAACGCGCGATCACCAATCACCTGACTGATACCCGCTTCGATATCGAGTACTGGTGCAAAACTGAAATCGATGCCAACTGAAATTAACTCGGCAGCCATTAACCAACCAGCAGATTCGGTCATCTCTATAGCATCATGTTCCGAATGGGGAAATGCTGCATTGTAATAACTGGCAGGCGGCAATATGGAGAAGCCTTGTTTGAAACGCTGCACACGTCCACCTTCCTGATCAACAGCAATCAATAATGGACCTTTACGGCAAGCTCGGATGTTGTCTACCAGGCTGGACACCTGCTCAGGGGAATAATAATTGCGTGCAAACAGAATCACGCCACCAGTACTGGGATGAGCGATCATCTCCTTCTCAGTTTCGGTTAAATCAATACCAGTAATATCCAGCATGACAGGGCCAGGTTGTAATTGTATTTCTGAGTTCATGGTGATGGATATGGAATTAATTTTCTGTTATCGGCTGGTTATAATAACAGCTTTATTGTTTCAGTCGATGGCGGGGCTATCCAAATGCCTCATTGAATACAACTTTTTACAACAAGTATTTCTGACTGAAGAGCATGCATTGTGCCTGCACTATCAATCAGTTGCAAAATTTACATACGCAGCAAACAAAGGAGAACGCGACATGCCTTACCTGAAAGTAACCACCAATCTGGACATCAGCGAATCAGATAGAAGCGAATTTTTAAAACAGGCTTCAGACACTGTCAGCCAGATGTTATCCAAACCGGAGCGCTATGTTTTGGTTGAAGTCTGTACCGGACAAAACCTGTCCATGTCAGGTACAACTGACCCTGTAGCCTATGTGGAATTAAAAAGTATTGGATTGCCTGAAAAAAAGACAAGCGGATTCTCCAGTGACTTATGCAAATTCCTGCAAGACGCGCTGGGATTAGACCCTGAAAGGGTTTATATCGAATTTACCGATATCCCAAGACATTTATGGGGCTGGAACAACGGGACGTTTTAATCATTAACGCAACCGAATTAACTGCATTGCTGTTAATTGTCTAATCTTTATCGTGTCACGTAATTATTACCAATGAAAATTTGAGTCCTGACTCACACAGTTTTCGTATAGACAATAACACCGAAAAAAACGGTGTCATTGTTTAACTTAACGAAAAAAGGAGAGGGTTATGTCTCATATTCAAACACAGACTACATTATTGACTACAGCAACCGTCAAGCAGACTCAATGGCGACTGCAATTATTGGCTTTTGTTTTACTGGGATTATTCTTGTGTGGCGAATCCACAGCGCGAACACTGATTGCAGGATCATCCCAGATATTTGTCACCAAGTTTATTTGCGGTTTACAAGGACAATCTGGCCTTAATTCAAATACGGATGTTGAAGCGGGTCGTTACCAAACAAGCGTTGCAATGTTTAACCCGAATAACAACGCACTGACTAATGTCGTTGTGAATGCTTCAATACCTGGCAATCCAGCTGTTTTTGTCGACAGTTTGACTATTTCTGCATCAGGCACTGCATTGATTAACTGCAGGGATATTTTGAGTTCGTTTGGTGTGATAGGAGCGCCAAATGCAGTAGTCGGTTTTATTTCAGTTAAACGAGCTGTCAATGACCTGGAAATGCAAACAACCTATACCCGCACAGTTCCCGGAGGTGCCACAATCGATGTTGAACGCATCGAACCTCGACACCAGACATCAAGACTGATCAAAATTCAGAATGAGCCGTTGTCATAATCAAATACAAACGATGTATTAATCAGCCAGTATTCGTTTTTCCTTGCAGTCCATTTGATATATCTTGTTAATGGACTGCAAGGTTTTCAATCATTTGCATAACACTTGTTTTGAAAATGTGGAACGATTTCGTTTTGAATAATATGGTGGCTTAGCGTTTCAGTCAAAATACCTTTCAGACTATAACCGACTACTGTATACGAACCTGCCGTTGCTCAGGGGCAACAATCATCAATATACCGTTATCATGTTGTTGGCCGATACCCCAGTATCTGCCTATACCGGTATCCGAAATCTTCGATCAGGTATTTAACCTAAGAGGTGACAGTAACAACCACAATCTGATTGCCAGTCTTAGATTCATGTGATTGAAGACCCTGGGTCAGAGCAGGTAATGTTAATTCTGCATGGCTATTGACACTGAAGATCAGCAAAAAAAGCTGAGTAAATACCAATTTTTTAAAGATAATTGGAAAAGATAAGACTTCTCCAATTATCTGTATCAAACAGTTAGTTTGATTCTAAATCACGATACTTAAGCTGCTTTGGGCTTTTCCAATTTTTCCAGCGTATAGTACACTGGGCAGAATCCGGTAAAAGCGCTTTGTATCAGGGTCACACCAATGATGCCAGGTAATAATAACCAGGCCGGGGAGACGTAGTACCCCAGTAGTATTCCGACTGTGATCACTGCCCCGACAATCCCGTCATGCAAACTTCGTTGACTCATAACAACCTCCCAATTTTTATTTGAATACATATCTTTGACATAATCGATTGATCTTATTGATGAAAATTTTTTCATCAATTTACATGTGAATGAACACAATCAAAAAATCAATCTCTGTCGTGAGCTAATGATACGCTCATGTCTTAAAGACGACTACAGTAGCCAAGATATTAATAACTGGCTTGCTCATACAACATATGACAATTTGAGCTTCACTAACGTGTCAATTCAGCCAGCATTGAACGTGTGTCCGACAGGGCTTGTTCAATCAAACTATCTGGTACATCGGTACTTTGGCTTAATGATAAAATTCGCAACACTGTAGTGGCTTGTTGTTCAGTAATTACCTGGTTTGGAACTGCTTCACTGTATAACCAAACTGCGGCTTCATCAGCTTTCGCTGCTTGTTTCTGATCATTGAGCCCGGCAATCAGCATCAATAAAGCTGATGCCAGTAAATCCATGATTCCTGCTGTCATTTGCTGTTGCAACAAGATTTCAGCGGATTTGAGCTTTTCCCCAGCGCTTTGTAGAAGTGGGTTTTCCACCGTTTGAGTATCATCTATCGATTCAAACACTGTGCGTGTTTCAGCAAGTGGCGAACTTTTCCCCAGCCGTTGCAGGCTGCGCAAGGTTTGAGCATCGATCACTGCGACAGGGATATCTTCTTGCGATAAATCCTGAGCGGTTTGTTCATCATCAACATGGATTTGATCAACAACCACCAGTAATCCACCGCCTGAAGCCAGAACACGCTCGATTCGCTGTCTAAATGCCAGTTGAATATCTTCAATACATTGTCTGATTCGTACATCTTCCTCATTGAATTGCGAATCCGGCTGCTTGACACTAACATCTTCTGTATCCTGACCAGCTTTGTCAGGCACTGTTAACTCGGGCGCAATATCAGCATCCTTGTGTGGAGCTGCATCAGTATCCGGGGCAAGATCGTCAATTAATGATTCCAGCATTTTTTTGGAAACTCCGACCACATCTTCACTGGCTTCGGGGCTGACTACATTGTCGAACAAGTCCCGCTTGCCTTGGACCAGACTGGCTACGCGTTGCTCATAGGAATCTGCTGCCAGCAACAGAAAAACCTGTACTTTCTCTTTTTGCCCAAGACGGTGAATGCGAGCAATGCGTTGGTCCAGTACCGCAGGATTCCAGGGCATATCCAGGTTGATTAATACTGTTGCTGACTGCAAATTCAGGCCCGTACCACCAGCATCGGTAGATATAAACACCTGCACTGAATCATCATCGTGGAATTTTTCCATTAATTCACCGCGCCGGGAAGTCGGGATACCGCCATACAATCGGACACAGCCAAGACCAATTGAACGGGCTCTGGTTTCAACCATTTCAGTCATTAACGCCCATTGTGAAAACACCACGGCTTTACGGTTGGTATTTAAGCATAATTCTTCCAGCAATCGCTCGAGTTCATCGAGTTTCGGTGAACCCTGGGTTTCCTTGTCAACCAGACCGGCTGCATTGCAAGCCATGCGAGCTTGCTGCAAAGCTGCCATCATTTTATTTTGCTCGCTAGGAGTCAGTGGACGCTTTTTGGCTGTTGCTGCCAGACGACCGGCTGCGGACAAAGCAGCATCGTGCAATTCATACTGTTTGTCATTCATGGGAATATCCAGTCGAACTTCTGTTCGATCGGGAAGCTGGTCACTGACCAGGGTACGATTACGCCTTAACATCACCGGAGCGATGCGCTGTCTCAATTCAGTCAGATTACGATATCCGATTACTTTGCCGTAATCATCTGTAACATGGAAATCCAGCAGGCAGCGCCATAATGGACCGAGTACACGTGCATCGACAACTTGTAACAAGCTGTATAAATCTTCCAGGCGGTTTTCCAGCGGTGTACCGCTTAGCACGAAGACATAGCGCGAATAAATCAGTTTGACTGTCGATGCCAGTTTGGTACGCCAGTTTTTGATGCGTTGCGCTTCATCCAGTATTAGTAAATCCGGCTTCAGGGTTTCGGAAATGATAGAAAGATCACGCAACACCAGTTCATAGTTGATAATGAAAAACAAGGCGTCAGCTCGATACTGGACACCGCGTTTATCAGGACCACCCTGGATAACCTGAACGGTATGATTAGTAAATTTTTGAATCTCGCGCGCCCATTGGTGTTTAAGCGAGGCCGGACATAACACCAGTACGCGTTGAACGGATTCATGATTGGCCAACCAGGAAGCCGCGCAGATTGCCTGCAATGTTTTTCCCAGACCCATATCATCGGCCAACAGCGCCCGGCCACGTGCAGTCAGAAATGCAACACCTTCTGTTTGATAAGGGAATAACGTTGCATTGATTCCGGGTAATACGCCTTTGAGTCGTAAAATATCCTGCTCAATCTCCTGGGCACGAACTGAGTGTGCAGCATCTTCAGCGCATTGCCGAACAAAACGGGTTGCATCATCGCCGATCAGAAAATCATTCCGGCCCAGGGTTTGCTCTGTTAGTCGGTTGAAGTCATCGGGTATGCGGCCGTTGAATCGATTATCATCAGCAAAATAACCGGATAGCAATTGCTCAAGTTCCTCTGAAACAGAGTCATTACGATGTAATCTTAACTGCGGGGTTGCCGCAGCGTCCCAGGCCAGATAGACAAACGAGATAGGGCAACCTGCTTGCTTGAGTTTTTTGTATTCCGGTTGCTTTTTGGCGTAATGCAATACCGCCTCGATATGCTTACATGTCCCTAACCGATTACTGGCCAGATCAGGGCAGGTGCAAAAGTTCAGTCGCTGATCCAGCGAGCGAATCTGAACCTGATAGGTTTGTTGCCAGTGTGTACTGGAAATAATCGATGTGGCTTGCCAGGTTCCAAAACCAAGATTACCGTTGATCAGTTTAACCCGTACCTCATTACGACCTCTTTTAACACGATCTTTAATGGCATCACCAATGGCGTTACCCAATTGCTTGTCATCGCTTTCCGTTTCTGCATCATCTGCATAAGCATATAATGCCGCAATTGCGTGCTTGCAAGCTGAAGTTGACTCTTGGCAGTCACAATTAACAACCAGTCTTTCCTGCTGATCATGAAACAGCTCAATCTGGTATGGCTCATCCCTGTCGCCATCCTCCACTTCAGCAATCAACGAATCACCAGCAAGATCAAGATAGAACACGCGGTTTTCAGTAAAAAAAGCAAGCCCTTGCTGAACCAGGTCATCAGAAGCGATTGTATGCAAACGTACAGTATCGTAGAGAAAACGATCAGTGATTTTGGTCATAGTATTCAACGGTTAACAATTCCAAATAGGGTCAAACTAAGCTTAATTTGTATTCATTGGAGGCCTGCCAGCTTTACCTGGCGTCACTCGGCGTCACTCGGCGTCACTCGGCGTCACTCGGCGTCACTCGGCGTCCCAGCATTTTACCTATTTTTTCCTTGAAACGTTCATTCCCCAGCACATAATTACCATTCGTCATTTTACGAATGCCATCAATTACTTCTGATTTTAACTTTGACCGAAACAGTTGACGGTAAATTTTCTGTCTATCTTGCGCAGTCATACCCAATTGTTTGTAAATAGCATGTGGCTTGAGCAACTTGTTTTCCTGACCTGGCGCATTACTGTGATAACTGGACCACGAGTAATCTTTGGGCTGTAAAACCATCTCCGCTCGTACTGGATTTAACTCAATATAGCGATGGCAATGCAGCAAAGTCTTTTCCTGGGTAATACTGGATCGAAACCGGCCTTCCCATAATGTTCCACTGCGCTGGTATTTACGGCGGAGCATCACATGTTATCCAGAACTGAAAACAAGCTTAATTTATTAGATTAAATTGTGGTCTGTCCCCTATCGTTACCATTTTTTTCATTCATTAATTGACTTTCCATTTCTTGATTGAGAAGCTGAATTTCAGAAAAGCGCATAATCGACTAAGAAAGAGGTGAATACTCACAAGTAATCAGTAAAAGCAACGCAGCTGCCAATATAACCCCGAAGGATTGTTAATTTCAG
>JAHZJL010000254.1 GCA_022600935.1 Gammaproteobacteria bacterium | reverse complement strand
TCGTGACGCGGCGCGTTCTCAAATCAGTGTGAACGCCAGTGAACCGCATTTTAAGTCCGGCCCCATCCCCGGCGTATCTCAGCGATACACAATGGATGGACATCGCCTGCATGGGATCATGCAGATTCATTAACGTAAAAAAACGATAGGAGAAAGTAAAACGAACAACATTTTGTAATCACTGTGATCTGCTCTCAACCGAGATAACCACAGTCTCCGATGACGGAAATTTTGTCATTGCCAATACTTGCCTTCACTCACTTTAGAGAATCAACCATTGGTTGATTGGCATCAAAACTCACCACCATGAACAGCAATGTTTTTTACATGCGCGATTTAAACTTTCAACTCAAAACACTGTGTCACAGGCATAAAGAAGGTTCTTACCGAACACGACATGATCGCCATGCTCAGTTGCAATTAATTGCAAATCAAGTCCATGACTTAGGATTTCGACATTTACATGCCTCAGGACTCAAACATAAACATGTGGAAGCCTTGGTTGCCCATTGGCAATCAACCGCTATCAGTGATGGAGTCATCAAAAACCGCATGGCGGTGTTACGCTGGTGGGCCCAAAAAGCCAATTGCCCAGCATCGGTTGCTAAAGATAACAGTGTGTATGGCATTGGTCGCAGACAACTGGTGACTCACTTCGACAAATCAGTTCCCTTGCATCAAGCCCAGCTTGATAAAATTCAAGATCCTTATGTCCGTGCCAGCTTGTTATTACAACAGCAGTTTGGATTACGCCGTGAAGAAGCCATTAAATTCCAACCAGTCTATGCCGATCAGGGCAATCATCTCAGATTAAAAGGTTCCTGGACCAAAGGGGGTAAAGTGCGCACCATTCCGATTCGAACGTCAGAACAACGCGCGGTTTTGGATCAAATCAAGCAAATCGCCGGTGGTGGTGCATTGATTCCAGCTCATTTGAATTATGTCCAACAGCTGCGCCGATATGAATATCACACAGCCCATGCTGGCTTGAGTAAACTCCATGGACTGCGCCACGGCTATGCGCAGAGACGTTACCAGGATCTGACTGGATGGAAAGCCCCTGCAGCAGGTGGACCAAAATCACTGCAATTATCATCCAGTCAAAAACAAAAAGATCTGGAATCCCGATTAATGATCTCAGCCGAGCTTGGGCATATTCGCGAGCAGATTACTGCTGTTTATTTAGGCAGGTAAGTGATTATGTAAAGCAGCTATCTCAACGATCAATTGATTGATTGAGTCAATCAACAACACAAACTGGATGGATTCAAATAACAACGTGGCAACTGCGGATTCAGTTGCATTAAGTCACACCCAACTCTGCACATTGTGTGACCAACACCGTTTTAGGTGTTGTGCAGATCATTATCAACCCAATGGGAAAAGATTTCCCATTGGGTGGTCTTTTCCTTCAATGAGTAGGAGAAAGACCATGAGAACAGTGATTGCGAGAACCAACAGTATCCGGACATCTGAACCTTTGTCGGAGACTGAAATGAGGCTCTGGGCATCATCAATTTATGCCGATGATGCCCATCACTCACGTTCAGAGCGCTATGTTCAAATCCCAACCAGCCAATTATTGGCTGGGCTCAAAGCCCAAGGCTTTGAACCGTTTCATGTGGCACAAGCCGGTGTTCGACACCAAGACAAAATGGCATTTGCCAAACATGTGGTTCGGCTTCGGCATAAAACACAGCTTGCAGATGAGTCCATCAATGAGATTGTATTGCTCAATTCACATGATGGCAGTTCATCGTATCGCATGTTGGCAGGCTGTTTCAGGTTTGTCTGTGCAAATGGCATGGTGTGTGGTGAGACCTTTGATGAAGTCAGAGTGACGCACCGCGGTGATATTCAAGACAATGTCATCAATGGTGCGTATCGCATTCTGGAACAAAGCAAAGCCATCACTGCATCACGCGAAGCGATGCAAGCGATACAACTGAGTATTGATGATCAACAGCTGTTTGCTCAATCTGCATTACAACTGCGGTTTCCAGAACGCTATTTGTCGATGCGACCGGATCAGGCGTTACGCCGCGTTCGGTTTGATGATACCAACACTGATCTTTGGACAACCTTAAATGTGGTTCAGGAACATTTAATCAAAGGTGGTTTAACAACAAGGACACCGTCGAATCGCCTAACACGGACGCGTGCAATCAAAGGAATTGATGCCAATACCAATCTCAATTGTGCCTTATGGACACTGGCTGAGAATATGAAAGCGTGGATTCAAGTCTGAAGTGCAATTCGAGATATCATGCTGAATTTTCTTTCCTTTCCCTAAAAAACACAGCATGGGGTGTTTGATAGTTTAACGTTTTTCTTGGGCGGTGATTGAGTTTATCCATGACCTCCAAAACATGCTGATCAGAGATATTCACAAATGAACTGCCTTTGGTAAAGTACTGCCTGATTAATCCATTGGTATTTTCATTCAGACCCCGCTCCCATGAATGATACGGATGTGCAAAGTACACCGTTGCTCCGAGTTGTTTGGTGATGGCCTCATGATCAGCGAACTCCTTGCCATTATCGGCTGTTATTGTGAAAACCTGATCCAGAAAAGGCGCTAATAACGAAACGGTTGCTGCAGTGACACCAGCGGCGTGCTTACTCTCGACCTTCTTGATTAGGGTAAATTTAGAAACCCGATCAACGATCGTGACCAAGGCTCCTTGATGGTGTTGGCCAATCACTGTATCAATCTCCCAGTCGCCAATTCGGGTTTTGTGTTCAACAATACCGGGTCGCTCATCGATACTGGTTCGGTTTCTGATCTGTCCGCGCTTGTCTTGTGACCCATACTGTTTTTTCCGTTTCTTGTTGCTCTGCCTCAGGTGTGTATACAATGTGCCACCTTGGCGTTTATCCGCCCAAACATGT
>JAHZJL010000253.1 GCA_022600935.1 Gammaproteobacteria bacterium | reverse complement strand
CACAAACGCTGTTTCCCAGCGCTTTCTGCATTGTGCGTAGAGCTTTTTTCGTCGCCTGAGCAATCTTAATCCGATTGGTGTAATGCGATATCCACAAAACGACACACCTTTTGCTGTGCGGTTGATTTGTACTTTTGGTTTAATCACCAATGTCAGCTGATTAGCACTAAAATCAGCAACTCGACCCAGAGCCCGCTTGATCGACTCTTTATCCTGATCAAACCAGACAATATCATCCATATAACGCACCATACCTTGCACATTGATATCTTCAAGCAACAACCGATCGACAGAGGACAGATAAAAATTGGCAAAATACTGCGAGGTTAATGCACCGATTGGTAGCCCTTTGCCGGGAGACACTGCAAAACTGTCAATGATCCGATCAAACATGGTCAATACTGATGGATGCTTAAATCGCTGACGTAATAACTGTTTCAAAATAGCATGATCGATACTTGCAAAATAGTGTTGAAAGTCAATTTTAGCGAACCAGTTAAAGCATCTGGCATGTTGCTGGCAACGTTTCACCGCCGACACTGTGCCTTTTTTCAGGCGGCACGCATAGGTATCGAAAACCAGGGAACGGTCTATGACTGGGCCAGCCAAACGCATTAGCGCATGGTGTACGACCCGATCACGAAAACCAGGCGCGTGAATCACGCGCGGTTTTGGATCGCGAATATGAAAACTGGTATATCCTTGAGGTTGATATATCCCTTGCAACAACTGCTGTCTTAATTGTGCGATCTGAGTGTGTAAGTCTCTGTGAAAGCATTGAATTGCAAGTTTATTCCGACGGCCACGTTGCGCCAGGTAAAATGCCATATACAAATTATGAATATCGGCAACATCATCAATACTGATACCACTCCGTTTCATTGTTTAGCGTAATCTGTTCGAAAACCCACGTAGGTTGGCGCTGAGGCACGAAGCCCAACACAGAACACCCGACACCACATCATTTTCAACATAACACCATGCGATTACCAAGCATCGAATCGACGATTCCGCCAATCAACTCAATGATTACTCAAATAGCGTAACCTGGATAAGTACAGTGTCATCCGGAAACCAAATGTTTGGTCATGGATCAAATTTGGCGTTTTCCTGACATTAACCATTGGATGCAGGAGTGGCTTTAGCCGCGATCAAAGCTTCTAAGCAAACATCGGCTAAAATCGCTTCTACGGGTGTGACCCACTCCCAAACGCTTGAATGTTACTTTCACTTCACAGGGTAATGTTGGTCTTCGTACCTCAGCGCAAACCTGCGTTAATCTGATTGTTTTAGTCAGGGTTCTTGTAGTGGAGTATGATTTGCATCCAGCAGGACTTTCAGAAATGCGTCACCATATTTTTCGACTCTGGATTCTCCAATACCACTGATTTCTCGCATTGCTGTTTTGCTGTCAACCCGCAGCTGCACCATGCTGGCAAGTTGCTGGTTATTAAACAGTGCATATGGTGGCACACCTTCTTGTGTGGCTAATTCTTTACGTAATGCTCGCAGTTTGGCATAAATTTGAAACTCTGAATCCGAGAGCACTGCCCGGTAATCAATTTTTCCCGGTTTTGCAGTCGCCGCAGGATTAAATGTCTGGTCATAACCGATACAAAAGCTCCATACACTGTGGTCTGCGTTTTCGACGAATGTTTTTTTAATTGAAACGATTGTATGTGTACCGAGAAAACCGTTTAATTCATCAGTTTGATTGGCATTGTCGTATATCGGAATTGTAAAAAAACGGAATTTCATAGTGACTGTCTGTTAATCATTGTTACTGGACTTGTTGGGCTTCGTTCCTCAGCGCCAACCTACCCTTGGTAATTTAAACGGCTTCCTGGGTGCCTGGTCTCCGCGAGCATGCCCAGCCACAGCCCGCTGCTCCGACACGCGAGCTGACGGCTGCGCATGTCGCTACGACACCTGACCGGGCTCTTGAACTCGGGCACAACGAAAACCGGGAGCGTCGTTCGCGTAGCCGGGAAGATACGCAAAACGATACGCACAGCGCACGTGACGCGCATGGGCAAGCCAGGAACCACCACGCAAGACACGGCCCGTACCATCTTCAGTTGAACCCAGTGGATCACTCTGTGGATCTTCTGTGTATTCACGCTGTCCATCCAGACACCATTCCCAGACATTACCCAGCATGTCATACAACCCCCAGGGGTTGGGGTGTTTCTGCGCGACGATGCGAGTCCCTGCTTTCGTGTGTGGATAGTGCTTCTCAGGCCAATCTGTGCTGTCGTATCCCTGTTCGAGATCAAAATCCTTGCCGCTGTTGCCGCCGTACCAGGCAATCGTATCCAGAATCGGGGCATTGTTTTCTCCAAGTATTTCAATCGCTCCGGCATAGGTGGCTGTCGCCGTCCCTGCACGGCATGCATATTCCCATTGTGCTTCGCTCGGTAAACTTAAATTTAAGCCCGGATGTAGATCATTGATTGTCTGAATAAACTGCATGGCATCTTCCCAGCTCACGCTGTCTACCGGACGCTGCGCTGATTTGAATTCACTCGGGTTCTCACCCGTTACCGCTTGATATAAGGCTTGCGTGACCGGGGCATCAAACAGCCAGTAACCTTCTGTTAACCTGACCTGATGTTGGGGGCCTTCTGGTTTAAGATTGTGTTTTCCTTCTGAGTTAAGATTGTATTCTTTTAATTCTTCCGGAGTTAACCGACCCGGCTCATCGCCAGGCGATCCCATAACAAAAGATCCGGGTGCAATCCAGCGTAAGGTTTGCGTTACATCCGAAATTGTAATCGTTACCCAAACACCATAATCATCTTCGCCCCAGCCACTTGCCCAGGCTGGTGGAATTCCGTTTGCCAAGGGGTGCCATCGATAGTGTGGGGTGACATTCATGAGGAAATACAGCTGTTACTTGTTTGGAGATTATCCTGGAAAGATGTGTATGTTTTGCTAATCAAGAACATGGGGTGAGCTTTCGGCAGCCTTCCAGCCCAGCCTACTAACACACCCCAGGCCAATCCTTTTTGCCACCTTTTGGCGGACAGGATACAGGTCTGTTCATGAATTCGGTCATCCAACCAATTCCTGAGCTCGGGCACAACGAAAACCGGTATTGTCGTTCGCGTTGCCGGGATGATTCGCATTACGATTCGCACAGCGCACGTGACGCGCATTGTCATTCCAGGAACCACCACGCAAGACACGGTCCGTACCATTTCGATCTGTAACCAGCAATCATTATTCACACAACCATTCCTGTATTGTCAATGGCAACGGAACACGCTGAAGTTGTTTCCTGCGCCAACCGACAGCTTGCGCATGAACAGTCATACCAAATGCTGAGGCATATCCATTTTGCAACGCCTCTGCGTTGATTTCCCCCCGCACAAACGCTGTTTCCCAGCGCTTTCTGCATTGTGCGTAGAGCTTTTTTCGTCGCCTGAGCAATCTTAATCCGATTGGTGTAATGCGATATCCACAAAACGACACACCTTTTGCTGTGCGGTTGATTTGTACTTTTGGTTT
>JAHZJL010000252.1 GCA_022600935.1 Gammaproteobacteria bacterium | reverse complement strand
GGGAGAGAATGCAAGGTGGTCAACACATAGTGCGTTTGTAAACGAAATCAAACGCCTCTATCGTGATTATCAGAGAACACATACTCAGTCCGCATGAACACCCAATCCACCGACTTACTCCAACAAGCAGAACAAGCCATCGTTAATGAAGAGCATCCCTGGCCGGGACTTGCTTCGTTCCGAGAGCAAGACGAACATTTTTTCAAAGGGCGCCATCGGATATAGAAAAACTGCATAGCCTGGTTAATCGTGAACGCCTCACTGTATTATTTGGTATTTCCGGGTTGGGCAAAAGCTCACTGTTACAAGCCGGTCTTTTTCCTAAATTACGTCAAGACAACATACTCCCAATTACCATTCGGTTAGATTTTAACGAAGGCAGTACAAGTTTTAATGAGCAGCTTTTTGCGGCCATTGCTCAACAGGTTCAAGAAAATTCTATTGAATCGCCACCGCATATTGCAAACGAAACCTTATGGGAGTATTTTCATCGTAAAGATGCAGAATTCTGGGATAAGCGTAACCGCATATTGTTTCCGTTACTGTGTTTTGATCAATTTGAAGAGATTTTCACGCTGGGTCGCGAAAACCAGAAACGAATTGTTGAACTCAATGAATTTATAAATGAACTGGCAGACCTGGTTGAAGGACGCTGCCCTGAAAAGGTTAAAACTCGTTTAGAAATATGTCCCGATGAAGCAAAGAACTTCAACTTTAGTCGTCATCCTTACAAACTAATTTTCAGCCTGCGTGAAGACTATCTCGCTGATCTGGAAGGGCTGCGCAGATTAATCCCTTCAGTGATACATAATCGCTTTCGTCTTGCGCACATGAATGGACAGCAAGCCCTGGCAGTAGTTAACCAAACCAAAGGTCGTCTGATGGCATCAAGTGTTGCACAAACTATCGTGCGACTGGTTAGTGGGAAACAAGGCGAACAACAGCAGGAATTATCGGCGCTACGTATCGAACCCGCACTGCTCAGTTTAATCTGTCGTGAACTCAATGAACAACGTATTAAAGATAAAGCCAGCCAGATTGATGCACTACTTGTTGCCAGTAACCGCGAACAGATTCTAGAGAATTTTTACCAACGCAGTCTGGATGAACATTCACCTGAATTACGCTGGTTTATCGAAGACAAGTTGATTACAGTGTCTGGTTTTCGCAATAGCGAAGCCTATGATAACGCTTTGGGCATTTCTGGTGTGACTGCTGAAGCACTGGATCAATTGGTACAGTGTCGACTATTGCGACTGGAAGAACGGGACGGCAACAAACGCATTGAGTTAATCCATGACGTGCTAACAGGTGTTGTGCGCAATAGTCGTGACCAACGCATGTTACAGGAAGAACAAAAGCAAGTGGAACAGGAGCGTTTTGAGGCACAGAAAAGGGAACAAGCGGCTACGGAGGCATTGAATAAAAGTAAACGCAATACTTTAATTTTAGGAATATTGACATGTGCTTGTATTGTAGCCACAGCTTTTAGTGCATGGAACTGGTGGCATGTTCAGCAAGCAACGAGTAAAGCACAACACGCGCTGGCTGTCGGAGATTTTCGCGAAGCACAGCGGCATTATGGAAACAATGACTTGTTACATGCGTTAGCCTATCTCGCTAATTCGGTCAGAATGGATCAGGACTGGACATCCAGTCGCACGCTGCTGGTCAACCTCTTGCAGCAAAGGCATTGGAATTTGCCTTGGACAGCAATGACCCATAAGTCTTATGTCAGATCAGCCGCGTTCAGCCCCGACGGCACACGCGTGGTGACCGCATCATATGACAACACTGCACGCCTATGGGATGTCTTGCCGGTCATTTTAGACACTGATAACCTTTTGGCAACACTGGCAGAAACGGTAGCCAATATTAGGTTCGTAGAATATGGCGGCATTGAAAAACTGGACAATCGAATAGAGGGCTTAAATCAGTTACGCCAACAGACTGCAAACGCGCCATTGGGTGAACCCACTGCAGAATCCTTCACGCGCTGGTTCTTGTCCGACCCCTGGACACGCACTGTCTCACCGCTCTCCAAGCAAACTGTACCAAAATATATTCAACAACAAATTGCTGTGGGTCGTCGTGAACAGATGGTGCAGCAATTCCCTGGGCACCCACTATTACGACCAACGGCAGCTTCTGATCAATAGTGACTCCCGCTATCCGTGAAATCTGCCTGGATTGATTTTGAGCATAGCCAACAACACGGAAAGAATATATCCCACATGTCTTCATCGTCTGCGGTTCTGGTAGGAGTTCTGGGGACAAACACGCCGTGTGCGTTATTGTGATAGAACTTCAATCAGCGTATTCCATCAGGGATAGAGGAAATGAACCTCACTTGTGGTCCGGATGTATAGCTGAATGCTTGGGATACCGTGATCGTCCATGTATGTCCCCATAATTTGAATTTGCATGGTGTTTCGCGAGGCGAATGGGTATGATCATGAAATGTGTACCCTGAAAATGCGTGACACCATTGTATGTCTAGTAAGCCCTAAAAGTGAGCTATTCACTGTAAAATGAACGATGAACATTATTAAGAAACCCAGTCTGGACGGCATTACACTTGAAAT